>DASPHQ010000364.1:0-14340 GCA_035629595.1 Urbifossiella sp.
AGCCCGGGGACGGCCGTCCCCGGGCTTTGTCCGGTCGGAGGTCGCCCCCATGTTCACCGCCGCCGTCCTCCTGGCCGTCGCCCAGCCGCCGGCCCCGCCGGGCCTCACCCCCTGGCCGTTCGACGAACTCACCCTCAAGAACGGCGCCGTCTTTCAGGGGCTCATCCTCGCCGAGACGCCGAACGACGTGACGTTCCAGGGCGTCCGCCGGCCGCCCGGCAAGCCCACGTTCACCCTCACCACGCGCTTCACCCGCAGCGAAATCCACGCCGTCAAGCGGCTCTCCGAGAAGGACCGCGAGTTCCTCCGCGAGCGGATCGCCGAACTCGACCCCGACGGCTCCGGCGAGCGGAAGCGGATGGAGGCCGTCGAGTTCGCCGCCGCCGACTGGCTCGGCAAGCGCGACGCCGCCCGCCGCTACGACAGCGAGTTCTTCACCCTCATCTCCGACGCCCCCGAGGAAGTGACCCGCCGCGCCGCCGTGCGGCTCGAACACCTCTACACCGCGTTCACCCGCTTCCTCCCGCCGGCCGTGCCGACCGCCCGGCCGACCACCGTGTTCCTCGCGCCGACGCCCGACGAGTACCGCCGGCTGCTCGGCCCACTCGGCCGCGCCGACCTGCTCAACCCGGCGGTGTTCGACCCGGCCGGGAACCGCATCCTGTGCGGCACCGACCTCGGCCGCCTCGGCGACGAGCTGGCCACGGCGCGGCTGCACCACGGCCAGCAGCTCGCGGCGCTGGCCCGCTACGAGGAGGGCGTGCGGAAGCTGTACCGCCGGCCGGAACTCGAGCGCTACCTCACCGCCGTCAGCGTCGAGCGGCGGCGCGTGTTCGCCGCCGACCGGGCCAACATGGACAAGCTCGACGCCCACACGAAGCGGCTGTTCGCGGTGCTGTACCACGAGTCGTTCCACGCCTACGCCGCGTCGTTCGCGTACCCGCCGCTGCCGGCCGACCGGGTGAAGGCCGGCGAGGGGACCGGCGAGCTGCCGCGGTGGTTGAACGAGGGGCTGGCCCAGGTGTTCGAGCGGGCCGTCGTGGAGGCCGGCGAGGTGCGTGCCGACGCCCCGGACCCCGACCGGTTGAAGCTGGCGAGGGCGGCGGCGAAGGGTGCGGGCCTGATGCCGCTGACGGAGCTGCTGGCGTCGGGGCCGGGGGCGTTCCTGGCGCACCACGCCGACGGCAAGGCCGAGGCCGACCGGGCGTACCTGACGTGCTGGGCGCTGGCCCACCACCTGACGTTCGACCGCCGGGCGGTGGGGTCGGAGCGGTTCCGGGCGTACCTGGTGGCGGTGAACACCGGCGGCGACCCGCGGCGGGCGTTCGAGGAGCTGGTGGGGCAACCGCTGCCGGCGTTCGAGGCCGACTGGCACGCGGCGCTGAAGAAGTGACGCCGCTTGCGGCTTCGCGCTGGGCCGCGCGAAGCCGCAAGCGGCTGACGGTCACGGCAACAACCGCCGCAACTCGTCCTCCAGCGTGGCGATCTGGGCGTTGCGGTTCGTCACCTTGCCGTCCTTCCCGGACAGCATGATGTGCGGCACCACCATGATGCCGTACCCCGCCGCCAGCGGGCTGCGGTCCAGGCCGCCCGGCGCGTGCAGGACCACGCCCGGCAGCTGCGCACTCTGCACCGCCTGCGCCGCCGCCTTCGCGTCGTCGTCCAGGCACACGGTCACGACCGCCAGCCCCTTCGGGCCGAACGTCTTCTCCAGGTCGCGGAGCTTGCGGGCGTCGTCGGCCAGCGTCGTACTCCAGCTCGCCCAGTAGTAGACGGCCACGGCCTTGCCGCCGAGCGAGCTCACGTTGAACGGCTGACCCGCGAGCGTCGTGCCGCTCAGCTCCAGCGCCTTCCCCTCGCTCTCCAGCCGGCGCACGGCCCCCGCCGCCTTCGCCGCGTGCGGGTGCGTCTTGTACGTCGTCGTGAGCGTGGTGTACCACTCCTTCGCCTTCGGCTCGCCGTCCTTGCCGAGAAACTCGTGCGCCATGCCGAGCCGCAGCACCGCCTCGCCGGCGTCGTCCGCGGTCGGGTGCGCCTTCACGAAGTTCTCCAGCCCGGTGCGCCACGCGTCCTGCACCTTCTGCAGCTCGGGGCCGGTCTTGGCGCCGGCCAGCGCCATGCCGTTCTCCGCGACCAGCAGCCGGAACGACGAGTACGAGGCGAGCGGGTTCTGCGGCCCGAGCTTCGCCAGCTGCCCGTTCCACTGCTGGAACCGCTTGTGCGACGCGCTCTCGGCCGCGCCGCCCTCCGTCGCCGCGGCCAGACTGTCCACCAGCAGCCGCGTCCACTCGGCCTGCTGCGCCGGGTCCAGCTTCTGAACGATCTGCTCCAGCACCGCGGCGCGCTTGGCGTAGTACTCGCCCAGCGCCGGCTGCGTCGGCGGGTTCGGGGCGCCCTTGTCGATCACGTCCAGCTGCGTCACCAGGTCGCGGATGCCGTCCGTCACCACCGGCCCGGCGCCGGTGTTGCCGCCGTCGTTGCTCACCACGCCGGGGCCGACCGACGGGCCTTCGACCACCTTCCACGACCGACCGCCCGGGCCGGCCTGGATCAGCTCGCCCGTCTGCAGGAAGTGCGTCTTCCCCTTGTCCTCGATCAGCACCGTGCCGTTGCGGTGGACGACCATGTCGTCCTTGCCGCCGAACGCGTCCTGCGGCGTGGTCTGCGGAACGCCCAGCTCCAGGTGCACCCACCGCGCCTCCGGCGACAGCTTCAGCGCCGCGGCGGCGTCGGCCAGGCGCTTCACGGCGCCGGCCGTCTTCTCCTTGATGCGCGCCAGTTCAGCGGCCGGCAGGCCGAGCCCCTTCAGGCTCTCCTCCGTCGCCAGCAGCGCGTCGAGGCGCTTGGCGTCGCCGGTGAGCACCGCGGCGAGCAGCTCCTGGCTCACCTCCTCCGGCGAGATGACGAGCCACTCGTCGATCTTGCCGTCGCGGTCGCGGTCGACGCCCCACTTGCCGCCGTTGGGGCCGAGCCAGCGGAACTGGTACGGCTCGCTCGGGCTCGGCGGGTAGAACTCGCGGTACGCCTCCTGCCCGTTCAGGTAGAAGGCGACGATGTTGTACCCCTTGCCGTCGTGGCTCACGAGCTGCCGGACCGGCCGGCCGTCGCCGTCGCGGACGACGACGCCGAGGTTCTGGCCGGGCGTCTTGGGGTTCGGGATGGGGTCGACCCGGTAGCGGGCGGCCTGCTCGGGCGTCGGCGTGGTGACGTTCACCCCGGGCTGGCGGGGCTTCACCTCCAGCACCTTCTCGACGGTCGGGGGCTGGGCGACGGCCACGAGCCCGAACCCGGCCCACAGGGCCAGGGCGGCGAGCACCCGCACGCTGATCCGCGACGTCCGCATCTGTGTCCTCCGTGACGCCAATGGGCTCCCGGAGTATCGACCGGAACGACAGCGCGGGATGAATGCAAGGTGCGGAGCGACACTTTGGTCGAGATTATTGTTTCCGCCGCGCCTGCTACCGGGTCGCGGAAACATGTCACGTCGCCAGATCGATCCCCGTCAGTGCATCGCGTCTGGGCGGTAATTGTCCCTCATCGAAAGGACGGGTCGCATCCGGTGGAGGTGTATCGCCTGGTAGCCGCGGGCTTCAGCCCGCGTCCACCTGTGGCGCCCACCGGGGTGCGACGGGGAGCAGACACCGCCGACGTGGGCGCGGGCTGAAGCCCGCGGCTACCGGCGGTACACCGTCAACGAAATGACACTAAGACGTTGTGCCGATCACGGGCTCCCAGTAGTCCGGCAGCGGCGCTTCCAGCGTTAGGTGTTCTTTCGTGGACGGATGGGAAATGGTCAGCCGGCGGGCGTGGAGCGCAATCACTTGGTCGCGGGGAAGCTCGGCCGGCGGTCCGAACGCCACCGCGGAGCCGTAGGCGGCGTCGCCGAGGACGGGGTGGCCGCGCCACGCGGCCTGCACGCGGAGTTGGTGCATCCGACCCGTCAGCGGCTCCAGTTCGACCAGCGTTTTGCCGTCGAGCCGGCGCAGGACGCGGTATTCGAGCATCGCCAGCTTGGCGCCAGGTTCTCCCTCCAAAGCCTTCTCGACGCGGGCCTCGTCGGGCACCTTGCGGACCCAGTCCTCCCACACGCCGGCGTCGGGCGTCACGTCGCCTTCGAGGACCGCCCAGTACACCTTGCGGGTGGTGTGCGCCTCGAACTGCTTGTGGACGTGCCCCGCGGCCTTGGGGGTGAGGGCGAACACGATGACGCCGGACACGGGCCGGTCGAGGCGGTGGGGGACGCCGAGGTAGACGTTGCCGGGCGTGTTGTGTTTGGCCTTGAGGTACGCCTTGACGCGGGCTTCGAGGCTGGGCACGGCCGGCGGCGCCTGGGTGAGCAGCGGCGCCGGCTTGTTGACGGCGAGGAGAGAACTGTCGTCGTGGAGCAGCGCGAGGTCGTCGGGCACGGAAGGACTCGGGGGAGGGGGTGGCGTTCACCCTGGAGGAGCAACACCGCCGCTTAGATGATGGTACGTACCACCTCGCCGCGGAGGCAGCGCTCGAACTCCGCGCGGTAGTCCATCCACCGGCCTTCGGGAAAGTCCGTCTCGAACCGCGCAATCCCCTCCCAGAATTGCGCCTCCGAGAACGTGGCGAAGCCGTGAATGGCGAAGTCGGCCAGGTTGTGGAATGCGACCGGGCGGAACGCCGCGCGGCGGGCGCACCGCACCTGATGCCGCGAGCGCCACGGTCGCAGCCACGAGAACCCGCCGTACCAGCCGGCGAGATCCCATTTTACGTGCAGCACAGAAGCTGCGAGTATCATCAGGTAGGCCCGTTGTCGCTCGGCTTCCATCGGTTCCCCCACGAGCCGACGCCCGGTGTGTGGCTGCCGGTCCCCATCGTGAGGAGGCGAGCCCCGCACGATGGGGACCAGAACCCCGCACCCACCCCGGACAACCTGCGGGTCCGTCGCCACCACTCGACCCCTCCCCCGACGTGACGCCGGCCCCACCGACCGGCGACCCGCCCGACGGCTACTTGTCCTTCTTCTCGCGCTTCCCCTCGATGTCGAACTCGTTCGCCTTGCCGCCGAAGTCCGACTTGCCCTTCCCCTTCAGCTTGTCTCCCGTCACCGTCAGCGTGTAGTCGATGGGGATCTTGTTGTCCATGAACTCGCGCACGGCGGAGAACGTCAGCACCCCGTCCTTCGCCTTCACGCCCGTCAGCTTCGCCTCCTTCTGGTCCGGCCAGCTCATCGTCCCGGCCAACTTGTCGCCGTCCTTCGCGATCGTCAGCGTCGACGTCCGCTTCTGGTCGCCGATCTTGTACTCGCACTTCCACGTCCCGACCGGGTCGGCCTTCTCGTCCCGCGCGCCCGCCACGCCGCACAGCCCGACGGCTGCCAACGCCGCCACCAGGATCGCCTTCATGCTGACCTCCGGGAAGTGACGGGCGCGACGCCGTCCGACGCGGACCGGCCCCGGCCGCCGACGGCGATTCTAAGGACGCCGAGGCCGCCGGTCAGGAGGGCGTGGGTGCCCCCGCCCGTCCGGCCTGACGCCTTCACGGCACCAACCGGGAGGCGTACTGCTGCCACAGGATGGTGAGCAGCGGGGGGGCCACCGTCGCCAGCGCCTTCAGGAAGAACCCCACGCCCAGCGGCCAGTCCGGCAACGACGCCCACTGCGCTCGCAGCCGGTCCGCCGTGTCGAGCGCCCGCCCGAGCTCCGCGTCGGCCAGCTCCGGCACGCCGCCCCGCTCCACCAGCGGCGCCGCCCGGCCGTTGATCCGGTCGTACGCACCGGCGAGCTGGGCCAGCATCCGCTCCTTCTTCCGCGCCAGGGCGCGGTGGAGGAGGTACACCGGCCCGACCGCGCTCGCCGCGGCGCACAGCGCGTACAGCCCCAGGCCGACGTAGTTCCCCAGGTGCAGCGGCCGGTGCCAGATCACCAGCCGCAGCATCGGCGCCAGGAAGAACAGGCCCGCCACCAGCACCAGCGAGCTGACCCACGCCGACGCCGACTTGAGGCGAGCGAGGCCGCCGAAGCCGTCCGCGGCGTACGGCGCGATGCGGAGCCAGCCGCGCGCGCTCATCGTCCGCGTGATCCGCACCAGCGCCGACAGCTGCGCCCACACCTCCGTCGCCCACACCGGCACCGCGTAGCCCCACACGAACAGCACCCACAGCCGGGCCGCCACGTAGCTGACGGGGAACCGCACGGAATCCCACTTCGGGGACCGGTGGTAAAAGGTGTCGGGGAAGAAGTTGGTGACGGCGTTGTACGCGAACAGCGCCAGGCCGATCGCCGTGAAGACGAGGCGCGGGCGTGTGAGTTGTTCGCGGGTGAAGGCGCCGCGGGCGACCGCCAGGAGCTCGGCGTGGGCGCCGGGCGGGGCCGTCGGCTCCAGCAGGTCCGGCAGGCGGTTGAGGAAGCCCCGTAGCGGCACGCGGCTGTAGTGGAGGAGGAGGAAGCAGCCGGGGAGGAGGGCGTACCAGCCGAGGGCGGTGGTGTCCTCGACGAGGCTCGTCCCGCCGGGCACCTGGTCGGGGGTGAGCGCCTGCTCCCACGCGGCCAGGGCGGCGAAGAAGCCGAGCTGCGCGGCGGCCCAGAGGAGGCAGACGACGGGCACGGTGAGCGTCTGCCCCGCCGGCCCGTACAGGACCCGCAGGAGGAAAGATCGGCCGTGGAGGTCGGACGTCGAGATCTCGGCGGGGGGCGTCACGTCGGGCTCGGAAGTGCTCGGGAAGAAGTGACGCCGCTTGCGGCGATGCAGCGTCTACGCTGCATCGCCGCAAGCGGCAAAACCAGTTACACCCCCGCGGCCTTCCGCAGGGCGTCGGCCTTGTCCGTCTTCTCCCACGTGAACTGCGGCAGCTCCCGCCCGAAGTGGCCGTGCCGCGCCGTCTCGCGGTAGATCGGCCGGCGCAGGTCCAGCGTGCCGATGATCCCCTTCGGCGTCAGCTCGAAGTGGTTGCGGATCAGCTCCACCAGCTTCGCCTCCGCCACCTTCCCCGTGCCCCGCGTGTTCACCCAGATGTTCAGCGGGTCGGGGTAGCCGATCGCGTAGCTCAGCTGCACCTCGCACTCCCGCGCCAGCTTCGCCGCCACGATGTTCTTGGCGATGTACCGGCAGATGTACGCGGCGCTGCGGTCCACCTTCGTCGGGTCCTTGCCGCTGAACGCCCCGCCGCCGTGCCGGCCGCGGCCGCCGTACGTGTCCACGATGATCTTCCGCCCCGTCAGTCCGCTGTCGCCGTGCGGGCCGCCGCACAGGAAGCAGCCCGTCGGGTTCACGTGGACGGCGATGTCGTCGGCGCCCAGCTTCTGCCCCTTGGCGCCGGGCACCACCATCACCAGCTTCCCCTTCACCAGGTCGGCGCGGTCGGCCGTCAGCACCGGCTTCACGATCTTGTCGATCACCTCCTGCCGGGCGTCGTCGGTGAAGTAGTCGCCGCCGTCCTTGGTGGTCATCACCTCGCGGGTGTGCTGCGTGCTGAGCACGACGGTGTGGATGCGGGCCGGGGTGCCGTCGGCGTTGTACTCGACCGTCACCTGGCTCTTGGCGTCGGGCCGCAGCCACTTCAGCTTGCCGGTCTTGCGCAGCTCGGCGTGGTGCGCCACCAGCTTGTGCGACAGGTCGATCGGCAGCGGCATCAGCGTCGCCGTCTCGTCGCAGGCGAAGCCGAACATCATCCCCTGGTCGCCGGCGCCGCCGGTGTCCACGCCCTGGCTGATGTGCGGGCTCTGGGCGTGGACGCGGCAGTCGACCTGCACGTTGTCGGCGGTGAAGCCGATCTCGTCGCGCTCGGCCTGGTCCTTGGCGACGTAGCCGATTTCGGTGATGACCTCGCGGACGAGCGCGTCCACCGCCTGCCGGGTGAGGTTCGCCTTGGTAGTGATCTCGCCGGCGACGACGGCGAGGTCGGTGGTGACGAGCGTCTCGCAGGCGACGCGGCTCATCGGGTCGGCTTTGAGGCAGAAGTCGAGGACGGCGTCCGAGATCTGGTCCGACACCTTGTCGGGGTGACCCATCGACACGGATTCGCTGGTGAACAGGTAGCGGTCGGCTGACACGGGAATCCTCTCCGGGGGTGTGCCTTCCTGCGCAGGGAAGGGAGTGCCGGTGTTATACCCCCGCGGCCCGGCTGACGCCAACCCCATCCCCGTCACTCCACCTGCGTCGGCTCGCCGCCGGCGCGCGTCGCCAAATCCGCCGGCACGCGCGGGTCGGCGGCGTCGCGCACCAGTCGCGCCGAGCCGTCGCCGAGGAGCACGCCGACGCCGCCCGGGTGCGGGCTGCACGCCGCCCACTTGTCCGGGCCGTTCAGCCGGAACGGCCCCTCGTCCACCGCCCAGAACGCGCCGCTGATCCACAGCCCGTAGCTGTCCTTCCGCGTCGCCCCGGCCCACACGCCGCCCCACCTGTCGCGCCGCTCGTCGAGGCAGACTTCCGTCACGAATAGCGTTCCCGACAGCCCGTCGGCCACGTCCGCGACGCGCACCCGGCTGTTGCGGAACAGCGTCCCGTTGGGGTCGGCGAGGTCGGTAATCATGAGCCCCTTCGGGCCGGGGCCCGTCTTCGGCCGACCCCAGCCGACGCCGCGGTAGCTGGCGGTGGCGTGGCCGTCGTAGTTCGCGTTCGTCGCCGGCCCCGGGTCCGACGGGCAGCGGTAGACCGGCAGCGCGGTGAGCGTGTCGGCGGTGGGCGTGGGCGTGTCGGAGCCGCCACCGGGGAGCGTGGTGTGCGGGTCGATGCGGGCGTGGAGCGCGGGTTGTTCGACGAACGGCAGGATGAACACGGCCCAGCCCCAGCCGGGGCCGGGGGCGGTGTCGGGCCGCGTGTCGCGGTAGCCGGGCGGGAAGCGGCCGTGCGCCGACTCGTACCCGTGGAGGCCGAGGCCGATCTGCTTGAGGTTGTTCTGGCAGCGCAGCCGCGCCGCCGCCTCGCGCACCTTCTGCACCGCGGGGAGCAACAGCCCGACCAGCACCGCGACGATGGCGATGACGACGAGCAGCTCGATGAGCGTGAACGCACGCCGGGACATGGCGGACCTCGCCGCGGGTGACGGTGTTCACAATACACGGCGGCGCGGGCGGCGTTGGCGGCTCGGGTCTTGAGCCCGGAGGGCGTCGGCGTGTAGCCCGGGGTGCAACCCCGGGCGGCCTCCGGCGGAGTTTGATCCGCGTCGCTCCCACATGCCACGCCGTCGCCCGCCCGGGGTTGCACCCCGGGCTACACGCCGACGCCCTCCGGGCTCAAGACCCGAGCAGCTCCGAACGGAATACACTGCCCCCATGCTGCGCCTCCTCCCCCTCGTCGCTCTCGTCGCGCTGCTGGCCGTGCCGCGCCCGGCGCTCCCCGCCGACCCACCGCCACCCCGGCAGATCGAAAAGCTCGGCCGCGGCCTCGTCGGCGTGCACCAGGGCGACGGCCGCGTCTTCCTCAGCTGGCGCCTCCTCGCCGCCGACCCCGCCGACGTCCGCTTCCACGTCGAGCGCACCACCGGCAACGCCGACGCGGTCCGCCTCACCGCGGAGCCGCAGGCGGGGACGTCCTTCGCCGACACCGCCGACCTGTCGCAAGACACCCGCTACACCGTCCGCCCGGTCGTCGGCGGGAAGGAGTTGGAGGCGTGCGCCGCGTTCCGCTTCGCGGCGAACCCGCCGGCCCGGCCGTACCTCGCGGTGCCGCTTCAAACGCTGCCGGGCCACACGCCGAACGACGCCAGCGTCGGCGACCTGGACGGCGACGGCGAGTACGAGATCGTGCTGAAGCAGGAGCAGCGGCCGCGCGACAACTCGCAGAAGGGGCCGACCGGCGAGACGAAGCTCGAAGCGTACACCCTCGCGGGCCGGATGCTGTGGCGCATCAATCTCGGCCGCAACGTCCGCGAGGGGGCGCACTACACGCAGTTCCTCGTCTACGACCTCGACGGCGACGGCCGCGCCGAGGTGCTGTGCCGCACCTCGGATGGAACGGTGGACGGAACCGGCACCGTGATCGGCGACGCGACGGCTGACCACCGCAACGCCGACGGCTACGTGCTGACGGGGCCGGAGTTCCTGACCGTGTTCGACGGCCGCACCGGCAAGGCGCTGGCGTCGGTCGATTACCTGCCGGCGCGCGGCCGCGTCGCCGACTGGGGCGACGCCTACGGCAACCGCGTGGACCGCTTCCTGGCGTGCGTCGCGTACCCGGACGGGGAGCGGCCGAGCGCCGTGTTCTGCCGCGGCTACTACACCCGGGCCGTGCTCGTGGCCTGGGACTGGCGCGACGGCAAGCTCACCCGCCGCTGGACGTTCGACAGCAACGACGCCGGCCACGACGCCTACCGCGGCCAGGGCGACCACAGCGTCAGCGCCGCCGACGTGGACGGCGACGGGAAGGATGAAGTGATTTACGGCGCGGCGTGCGTCGGCTCCGACGGCCGCGGCCGCTACTCGACCGGGCTCGGTCACGGCGACGCGCTGCACGTGTCGGACCTCGACCCGGCGCGGCCGGGGTTGGAGGTGTTCAACATCCACGAGAAGTCGAAGCGGAACCTGGGCGTGTCGTTCCGCGACGCCAAGACCGGGGCGGTGCTGTGGAACAAGGAGAGCCCGGACGTGGGCCGCGGCGTGGCGTTCGACGTGGACCCGCGCCACCCCGGCGCCGAGTGCTGGGCGGCCGGCGCGGGTTTGAGCGGCATGTGGAACTGTCGCGGCGAGAAGGTGTCGGACGCGCGGCCGCGGTCGTGCAACTTCGGCGTGTGGTGGAACGGCGACCTGCTCCGCGAGCTGCTGGACCGCACGACGATTTCGCGCTGGGACTGGCAGGCCGGCCGCGACGTGGTGCTGCTGACGGCCGACGGGTGCGCGTCGAACAACGGCTCGAAGGCGACGCCGTGCCTGTGCGCCGACATCCTCGGCGACTGGCGGGAGGAAGTGATCTGGCGCTCGGTCGACAACCGCGAGCTGCGGATCTACACGACGACGGCGCCGACCGAGCACCGGCTGACGACGCTGATGCACGACCCGGTGTACCGGCTGAGCGTGGCGTGGCAGAACGTCGGCTACAACCAGCCGACGCAGACGGGCTACTTCCTGGGGCACGGCATGGCGGCGCGGCGCTGACTCGTGGGGCCGGTTTCCAACCGGCCTTGTTCAGTAAGGCCGGTTGGAAACCGGCCCCACGAGTCAGCGGGCGCCGGTGCGGACGCGGCCGAGCAGCTGCCGCGCCCGCTCCCGGTACTGCTCCGGCAGCCCGTCCACCGACTCCGCCGACACCGTCCGGCCGTTCTCCGTCACCTCGATCTTCGTCGGCACCAGCCCCGCCGCGCCCACCGACCCCGCGATGTGGAACCGCACGCCGTTCTCGTTCGCCGTCACCGTCGCCTCGCCGTCGCCCACCTCCACCGTCACGCCGCTCGGCAGCGCCGCATCGCGCGGCCGCTCGCGGGCGGCGTCCACCAGCGGCCGGCCGTCGGGGCCGATGATCGGGGCCAGCTCGCGGAACAGCTTCTCGCGGCCCGCCAGCACGCCGCCGTCGGCCGCCGGCAGGATCACGCCGGGGACCGCCACGCGCTTGCCGTCGCGCATCACCGCCAGCTCGTGCGGGGCGCCGGCCTTCGCCCGCTGCACCTGGGTCACGAACGCGGCCGGGTCGTCGGTCACCGCCTGGCCGCCGAACTCGACGATCACGTCGTTGGCCTTCACCCCGGCCCGCGCCGCGGGGGTGTTCGGCAGCACCTCGGCGGCGAGCACGCCGCGGCCGGCGGGGACGTTGTTGTCCTCGGCCACGCCCGGCGCCACCCGCTCGACGCGCACCCCGAGCCGGCCGTTGCCGCCGGCCGCGCCGCGGGCGCCCGGCACCGGCGGGAACGCCAGCTCGAACAGCTGCGGCGGCAGCGCCGGGCCGTCGCGGCCGTCGTTGAGCGCCCGCTGCATCAGCTGCATCGCCTGCCGCCGGATCGCCTCGGCGCGCTCGACGTTGTTCGGGTCCTCGGCCAGCAGCTGCGCCGCCTGGAGGAGCAGCGCCTGGCCGCGGAGGATGTTGTCGAAGTCGGGCTGGTTCGGGATGCCGCCGCGGCGCGGCACCTCGGGGAGCAGGAGGCGCGGCGCCGGCTGCACCTCGTCGCGCCGGCGGGCCGGCGGCTGGTCGCCGCGCGGGTTGGCCCGCGGGTCGGCCGGGGCGTCGCCGTCGCGCGGGCGGACCCACGCCTTGCCGGCGAGCGTCTTTTCGAGGGCGTCGAGCTTGGCGCGTACGTCGTCGACGTTCTCGCCCTTCTTGGCCGCGGCCTCGACCGCCGCCCGCAGCGCCGCGAGTTCCGGCGGCGGGCCGACGCGGACGTCCTTGGGGTCGAACCGCGGGGCCGGGTCGTCGGCCTTCTTTGGCTCGTCCTGGCGGGCGAACCCGACGCCGCCGAGGGTGAGAAGCGCGACCCCGGCGAGGGCCGCGGGGGGTAAGAATCGTCGCATGGGGCTGTCCTTCGGGCGGAACGGCTGACCGCCTATTATTCGCCGGCCGGGCCGGGCGTGCAACCCGGGCCGGGCGCGCCGTTACGTTCCGTGACGCGGCCGTGCGGCTTCAGCGCCGCCACGCGCTCGGCGTTCAGCGCGACGAAGCCCGTCCACCGCGCCGGCACGTCGGCGTCGAGGTAGATGGCCTCGACCGGGCACTCGGGGACGCACGCGCCGCAGTCGATGCAGTCGTCCGGGTCGACGTAGAGCTGCGCCGCGTCGCCGTAGAAGCACTCCATCGGGCAGACGACGACGCAGTCGGTGTACTTGCAGCCGACGCACGGCTGGGTGACGACGTGGGCCACGGGGGGCCGCCTTTCGGGAACGGGGAGGGGGAACCGTTCCGCACCAAAGCAGGCGGCGTGCCGCGGCGAAAATGCCGGGAATTGCAGGCGATTGGCGCCGAGGATGGTGACGCGATGTGGTCGGGTGACGACGGCGCGTCGTCGGCTCGGGGCTTCGCCGCTTGCGGCGTTGCAGGGTGTACCCTGCAACGCCGCAAGCGGCGAAACTCGTCACCCCCACCCGGCCGGGTCGCGGCCGATGCCGTGCTTGCGCATCTTCCCGTACAGCGTCGTCGGCTTCAGCCCCAGCCGGTGCGCCGCGCCGCCGGGGCCGTACACCCGCCCGCCCGCCGCCCGCAGCGCGTCCAGGACGCGCGCCCGCTCCTGCGCCGCCCACGTCGTCGCCCCCTCCGACGCACTCGCCCCGACAAGCCACCCCGGGTCGAACGCCAGCCCCGGCCCGTCCGACAGGATCACCGCGCGCTCGACCACGTTCTGCAACTCGCGCACGTTCCCCGGCCACGGGTGCCGCGACAGCACGGCCAGCGTCTGCGCACTCGTGCCTGTCACAGAGCGACCGTGCTTCCCCGCGAAGTGGCGAACGAAGTGATCGACCAGCGCCGGAATGTCGCCGGGGCGGTCGCGGAGCGGCGGCACGGCCACCGGGAAGACGTTCAGCCGGTAGAACAGGTCCGCCCGGAACTGCCCCGCCGCGACCTCCGCCGCCAGGTCGCGGTGCGTCGCCGCCACCAGCCGCACGTCCACCGGAACGGGTTCACCGCCGCCGACACGCTCCACCACCCGCTCCTGCAACACGCGCAACAGCGCCGCCTGCGCCTCGGGCGGGAGTTCGCCCACCTCGTCGAGAAAGAGGGTGCCGCCGGCGGCGAGCTCGAACCGGCCGGCGCGGCGCTTCACCGCCCCGGTGAAGGCGCCGGCCTCGTGCCCGAACAGCTCGCTGGCGATCAGCCCCGGCGCCAGCGCCGCGCAACTCACCGGCACGAACGGCCCGGCCCGCCGCGAACTGCGGTCGTGGACGAGGCGCGCCACCAGCTCCTTGCCGGTGCCGGTCTCGCCGAGCAGCAGCACGGTGGCGTCAGTCGGGGCGACGCGCTCGACGGCGCGGCGCACGGCCGCGAGCGCCGCGCCGTCGCCGACCAGCGGCCGCGCGTCGGGGGTCATTCGCTCACCGGCGCGAACCGCGGCACGGTGCGGCCGTCGTACTCGACCGCTTCGAGGAACATGGCGGCGGGCCGGACCCAGAGGCCGCCGTCGCTGTAGAGGGGGCGGTAGACGACGAGGCGCTCGTCGGTTTCCGAGTGGCGGGCGACGCCGAGCACCTCGTACTCGCCGCCCTTGAAGTGGCGGTAGCGGCCGGGCGCGGGGTCGGGCACGGGTGGTCTCCACGGGCCGCCCGGGGCGCCGACGCCACCCGGGGCGTTGCCCCGGGCTATGCTATCCCACCCCTTCGGGGTGAAGAGGGCTGGCTGGTTTTCAGGCCAACGGCCTGGGACAACATAGCCCGGGGCAACGCCCCGGGTGGCGTCCGGGGCGGCGGTGCGTCACACCTTGATGAACACCTTGCGGCGGTACATCCACAGCAGCACCAGCCA
>DASPHQ010000365.1:0-2717 GCA_035629595.1 Urbifossiella sp.
CAAATGACGATCCGGGGGCAGGACACGATCCCACGTCTCAGGCGGATTCAGGCGGCATACCCCGGCGACTTCCGGGTCAACTTCCGCTTGGGCTACGTGCTGGCGGGGAAGGGGCACCACGGGGAAGCCCTGCGCTACCACCAGGCGGCGCTCGCCGCTCGTCCGGGTTCGGTATTCGGCAACTACTCGCTCGGGGAGTCGCTGCAGGCGCTCGGCCGGACCGAGGAGGCCGTCGAACAGTACGAGCAGGCGCTGAAGCTCGCGCCGACCGTATCCTACATTCGCTTGAGCCTTGTCGGCACCCTCTTGCAAGCAGGCCGTCACGCCGAAGCCGAGGTCCATCTCCAACGACTCCTCGCGCTCGACCCCAAGTCCGTTGGTGGCGATCGCGCGCTACGAGCGATTCTGATCCGGGGAGGTCGGGTGGACGAAGCCCTGTCCGCCTGGAAGGCCGCGATCGACACCTACCCGGATCACGACACCCGCTACGGGTACGCCGAGTTCTGCCTCTTTCTCGGCCGGGAGGAGGAGTACCGTCGCGAGCGTCGGGACCTGCTCGCGGCGTATGGCGCACACCCGGTCCTGAGCTCGTACACCGCGGAGCGACTCGCCCGGGCGTGTCTGCTCCGGCCCGCGACCGGCGACGAGTTGCGTCAGGCCGTCACGCTTGCCGAGCGGGCGGTGGCCGTTGACCGGTCGAAGTACGCGGGGGCTTTTCCCTTCTTTCGGTTCGCTCAGGGTCTGGCGGCATACCGCCAGGGAAGTTCTCTCGGCGAGGCCGGCGGGGATCGGCTCGACCTCGCCGTCTCCACGATGCGGGGTGACGCCTCGACGGTGCTCGGCCCGGCCCCCCGTCTGGTCCTCGCACTGGCCTTGCATCAGAAGGGCGAACTTACAGACGCCCGAAAGGCGCTCGCAGCCGCGGTGGCGGCGCACGACTGGCGGGCGGATCAGGTGCGGGACCAAGACGACTGGATCTACCACGCGCTGCGGCGCGAGGCCGAGACGTTGATCCTACCGAACCTGCCGGCCTTCCTGGCGGGGACGTACGAGCCCCGGGACAACGACGAGCGGTTCGCCCTGGTCGGGGTGTGCCAGTTCACGGACCGCACTCACGCCCTCGCCCGCCTCTACGCGGCCGTCTTCGCCGCCGACCCGCGGGTGGCGGAAGACCCCGGGACGGGCCACCGGTACAGCGCCGCCCGCGCGGCCGCCCGGGTCGGTTGCGGCCGGGGCACGGACGTGGCGGGGCCGGGTGAGGAGGAGAAGCGACGGTGGCGCGAGCAGGCCCGCCGGTGGCTGCGGGAGGATCTGGCGGCCTGGGAGAAGGGATTCGGCGGTTCCGCCGCGGGCCGCCCCCGAGCGGCCCAGGTGCTGACGCGCTGGCGAGTCGATCCTCACCTTGCGGGCCTACGCGAGCCGTCCGAGCTGGCGAAGCTCGGCGGCGCCGAGCGGACGGACTGCCTCGCATTGTGGGCGGAGGTCGATGACCTGCTCAGTCGTGCCGGGAGGATCGCACCGAAGCCCTAGGAATTTGCCCGCGTCGGTCCGACACGCGAATGGCACTTCGATTTCCGCAAGCGGTTCCGCAAGCGGGGGATAGGAATCCGTCAGTGGTCCGGCTCTGATGGGGATGGGCTTCCCACCGCCTCCAATCGAGGGCCGCGCCATGAGATGTCCTTCAATCTCGCGCCTCCGCTGCCAGATCGACGCCCTCCGCCGGCAGTTCCTCCAGGACGGCGGTCTCCCCCTCGCCGCCGTCCTCACCGTCGCGGTCACCACCGCCGTCCCGCCCGGGGTGGCCAATGACGTGCTGGTCCCTGGCTGCTGTCGCCCCCCTCGCCGCGCCCCGGCGGGAGCCGGCCCGCGGAGACCGCGGGCACCAACCTCGCTCGGGATCACCCGTGCTAGCAATTCTCACTGTTCTAGTCTACCAGGGGCGGTGGCCGACCGGTGCACCTCGTCGAGGGGTTCGCCGCCGACGGCGGCCCGGCGGTCGAGCGTCTGCGGCCGGCGCTCGCCGTCCTGTTCGCGTACGCCCCGGCCGACGGGACGGTCCGGCTCAAGGCTCCGGTGCGGGCGGGCGACCGGGTGCGCGAACTGTTCGACCTGTTCGGCCGGGCAGTCCTCGGCCGGCCGGTCACGGGCGTGGGCGAGGCGTTCGACCTGGAGCGGCTCAAGCGGCCCCTCGCCCTCCTCCCCGACGAGTCCGACATGGACCCGCCCCGGGTGCGGACGCTGCACCTGCGGTACCCAGCCCGCTTCGGCCGCCGCACCCTCAAGCTTGAGACCCGAGCGTCAGACGCCCCGGACGCGATCGAGCAGCTCGTCCTGGCGCACGTCACCGACCCAACCACCCTTGCCGTCTGCTATGCCGAGCTCGAGGTGCGGATCCACTCCGGCGGACGGCCCCGGACCCACCTCGTCCGGCTGTGGCCGGACCGGAGCAGCCTGAGCCGCTCGGTGATCCGGCACACGAGCGAGGTGATCGGCTATCATCAGCGGCGTCATGCTCAGGCTGCCAAGTCGCACAAGAGGCGGCGGCCCGCCTGTGTGCTTTGAACCCGCGCTGTAGTGCTAGGCCGTGTGGACACGAGGTAGGCAGCCTGCGTGGCCAGGGCTACTTCATCATCACGACGAGTGCGGCGACCCAGGCGAAGGCCAGGAAGTTCGCCGCCTTCTTCTCGTACCGGGTGGCGACCCGACGGAACTGCTTG
>DASPHQ010000366.1:0-12424 GCA_035629595.1 Urbifossiella sp.
CCGGCCGGCGCTGTCGGCCGACTACTTCGGCGTGTTCGCCGAGCGTGTTGGCCCGGTACTCAGGGCGAAGGGCGACGGCTTCGTCGGCATCCTCTCGAACGGCACGAGCGGCGACGTGAACAACATCAACTTCGCGGGGCCGGCGCCGCCGAAGCGCGAGCCCGGAGAGCGCTCGCGCGAGGTGGCCGAGGCGGTGGCGAAGGCCGCCAAGTCCGCCGCCGACGGAGCCACCTACCGCTCCGACGTGACCCTCGCGGTGGCGACGAAGGAGCTGGCGCTGAAAGTGCGGAAACCGATGGCCGCGGACGTGGCGCGGGCGGAGGCGCTACTAGAGAAGGCGAAGGGGCGCGAGCTGAAGGGGCCGGACGAGGTGTACGCCCGGGAGACGCTGTTGCTGGCGAAGTACCCGGACGCCGTACCCGTGCGGATTCAGGCCATTCGCGTCGGGGAGCTGGGAATCGTGGCGATCCCGTGCGAGGTGTTCACGCAGGTCGGGCTCGACGTCCGGGCGAAGTCGCCGCTGCGGCAGACGTTCGTGGTGTCGCTGGCGAACGGGTACAACGGCTACCTGCCGACGGCGGCGCAGCACGCGCTCGGCGGGTACGAGACGTGGCGGGCGCGGTCGAGCTACCTGGAAGTGGGGGCGGCGGACGCGATCGCGACGACGGCGCTGGAACTGCTGGGGCGGGTCGGGCCGGCGAGCCGAGCCCCGTAAGGGGCCGGGTGGCTCGGGGCTTCGGCTCGGGTCCGGTAGCCGCGGGCTTCAGCCCGCGCGACGCTGGCGGTGTCTGAAGGGCGTTGCTCCCCGGTGCCCCGCCGCAGGTGGGCGCGGGCTGAAGCCCGCGGCTACCGGACCCGAGGCGTCCGTCTTAACTCCGCGTGCGTACCCGAACCCAGCCGTCGTGCGTGATCGCCAAGTGATGCTGTTCCCAGCCCCCGTCATCCAGTCGGACGCGGCACCGCACCCACGGAGCGCCCCATTCATCAACCTCGTACACGCGCAGTGGCCGCCGGCGCGCGAGAAGCACGCGCCACAACTCGTCGGTTTCCGCGGGCAGGTGATACCCCGGTCGCTGCCACTCGTCCGGGTCGGCGACCGGGCGAATCCGGTCGCCGACCCGCAACGACTGCCACGGCTCTTGGCGCGTCGCGCTCACGCCAGCTGCCCCAGCGCGCCGGTGCTGTCGCCGAGCGCGTCCACCTTTACGCGCATCCGGTCCAGCAACCCCACCCACAGGTTGTTCAGCGGCGTCTCGCGGGCGTACTTCACGTGCCGGCCCGGCTTTAGCGTGCCGCACCCGCCGCCGGCCAGGAGGATCGGCAGGTTGTCGTGGTTGTGGGCGTTGCCGTCGCTGTTGCCGCTGCCGTACGCCACCATGCAGTGATCCAGCAGCGTGCCGTCCCCCTCGCGCACGGCCTTCAGCTTGCCGAGGAAGTACGCCAGCTGCGTCGTGTGGAACGTGTTGATGTCGCGGATCTTCTGCTTCTTCTCGGCCTTGTTCTCGTGGTGCGACAGGTCGTGGTGCCCCTCCGTCACGCCGGCGAACGGGTACGGCTTGTTGCTCCCCTCGTTCGCCAGCACGCACGTCGCCACCCGCGTCACGTCGGCCTGGAACGCCAGCACCATCAGGTCGTACATCAGCCGGATGTGGTCGGGGTAGCTGCCGGGGATGCCGGTCGGAACGGGCACGTCCGGCGTCCGCACCGGCGGCAGCGTCGCGGCCCGCACGATGCGCTGCTCCACGTCGCGCACCGCCGACAGGTACTCGTCCAGCTTGCGGCGGTCGCCGGCGCCGAGGCGGTCGGTCAGCTCGCGCGAATCCTCGCGCACGAAGTCGAGTACGCTGCGGCGGCGGGCGTCCTGGCGCTGGCGGACGTTGTCGGGCGTCGTGGAGAAGAGGCGCTCGAACACGAGCTTCGGGTTCACCTCCTTCGGCAGCGGCTGCGTCGCCGACCGCCACGACATCGTGGACGAGTACACGCAGCTGTACCCGCTGTCGCAGTTCCCCGCCATCGCCCCCGCTTCGCAGCCCAGTTCCAGCGAAGGTAGCCGCGTCTGGTCGGCCAGCCGGCCTGCGGCGACCTGATCGACGCTGACGCCGGCGCGGATGTCGGTGCCGTCGGTCTTGCGCGGCTGCGAGCCGGTGAGGAACGCTCCGAGGGCGCGGGCGTGGTCGCCGCCGCCGTCGCCGTGGGGGCGGGCCTTGTCGGCGGTCAGGCCGGTGAGGACGAGCAACTGGTCCTTCACCGGCTGGAGCGGGCGGAGGATGTGCGGCAGGTCGAAGTCGGCACCCTCCTGGGTGGGCGTCCAGTCGGCCATGTTCTTGCCGTTGGGCACGTACAGGACGCACAGCCGGTTGGGGGCGGGGTTGGCGGTGCCGGCGCCTTGAGCCCAGGCGGTCTGCGGCCCTATCGCCTCCAGCCAGGGGAGGGCGACGGACACGCCGAGCCCCTTCAGGGCGGTCCGGCGGCTGATCGGCGGGCGCGGCATGGGATGGTCCTGTGTGGGTTGTGGCTCGGGGCTTCGGCTCGGGTCGGGTAGCCGCGGGCTTCAGCCCGCGCCCACCTACGGCGTCCAACAGGGTGGTATGGGGAACAGACACCGCCGACGTCGCGCGGGCTGAAGCCCGCGGCTACCCGACCCGGCTCACGGCTTCGACACCGCTCCGCGGCGCATGCGGAACGGGTCGGACTGCACCACCTCGGTCACCAGCGCGGAGAACTTGTAGTCCTGCCGTACCAGCCCGGCGACGATCGCGTTCACGGAGCGCCGGTCGTAGTACTCCAGCCCGCGGCCGACGCCGTAGGTCAGGAGCTTCTCGGCCAGGCAGCGGGCGAACAGGTCCTTCTTCGTCAGCAGAATCTTCTTCAGCTCGACCGGCCCGGCGAACTTCACGCCGCCCGGCAGCTCGCCCGACGGGTCGATCGGGGCGTCGCCGTCCTTCGCGCGGAAGGCGCCCACGGCGTCGAAGTTTTCGAGCCCGAAGCCGAGCGGGTCCATCTTGGCGTGGCAGCTGGCGCACGCGGGGTTCTTGCGGTGCTCCTCCATCCGCGCCCGCAGCGTCAGCGCCGTCGTCTTCTTCCCCGCTTCTTCGAGCTCGGGCACGTTCGGCGGCGGCGGCGGCGGGGTGCCGAGCAGCTGTTCGAGCACCCACCGCCCCCGTTTGACGGGGCTCGTCCGCGTCGGATTCGACGTGACGGTGAGAACGCTGGCCTGCGTCAGCACGCCGCCGCGGTTCGTCCCGGCGAGCGCCACCCGCACGAACTCGTCGGACCGGCGGCCGCCCTTCGGGCCGTCCTTGAGGCCGTACAGGCGGGCGAGGTCGGCGTTCACGTAGGTGAAGTCGGCGTCCAGAATGTCGAGGACGCTGCGGTCCTGCCGCACGATTTCGCCGAGGAACAGCTTCGTTTCCTGGAACATCGCCGCCCGCAGTCGGTCGTTGAACAGCGGGAATAATTTACTATCCGGCTGCGCGTTCCGCAGTGGCTGGAGCTGGAGCCACTGCATGGCGAACGACTCGACCAGCGTGTTCGCCTTCGGGTCGGCCAACATCCGCTTCACCTGCGCCGGCAGGTTCGGCGTCAGCTGGTTCTTGCCGGCCAAGTCGAACAGTTCGGCGTCCGGCATGGTCGCCCACAGGAAGTAGCTGAGGCGGCTGGCGAGCTGGTACTCGCCGATCGGGCGCGCTTCCGCTCCTTCGGGCCGGTCGTCGAGTTCGACGCGGAACAGGAACTTCGGCGACACCAGCACCGCCGTCATGGCGAACTGCACGCCCGCCTCCCACGACTCGCCCGCCGCCGTCCGCGACTCCGCGAGTTTGACGAGCCGCGCCAGCTCGTCGGGCGTCACCGGCCGGCGGTAGGCGCGGGTGGCGAAGCGGGCCAGCACCTCGCGCGTCTTCTCCGCGGCGGGCTTCGACTCGTCGCACGCCAGCAGCCGGCGGTGCGTGGCCGGGCGGGTGTCGAGCGGGCCTTGCAGGTACAGGTTCTGCACGAACAGCGTCGGCGCCGGCTCGCCCGCCTTCGGCTTCACGACGGCGACCGCCATCCGCTTCAGGCCGATGTTCGCGGGCACCTTCGCTTCTACCACCTGCGGCGCCTTGTCGGTGCCGGTCACGTCCACGGTCTTGAGCACGATGAACGGCCGCAGCCCCTTCACCGCGGCGCCGCTCAGTTGCTCCGCGTCGGCGTCGGACGCCACGCCGGGGGCGTCCTTGTCGCACACCGCCAGCACCGCGACGCGGACGGGCTCCTTGCCGGTGGTCTCGGCGCGGACGCGGGCGCGGAACACGTATTCACCGTCCGTCGGGACCTGGTACTGCGTGTGAACCGGACCGGTTTCGACGGCATCGCCGCCGTCCTTCACCGACACGACGCGCCAGTTGTTCTTCAGCGGCACCTTCGCCGACGCGGGTTCGAGGTACTGCCCGCCCTGCCAGCGCTCCGGCGACTTCACCGGCGTGACCTGAACGGCCCGGTCCATGATCGACTCGGCGGCCGCGAGGTAGCGTTCGAGGAGCACCGGCGGCAGCGTGAGTACGTCGCCGATGTTGTCGAACCCGTGGCCGACATCATCCGAAGGGAAGTCGTCGGCCGGGGTGAAATCGACGCCGACGAGGTCGCGGACGGTGTTGTTGTACTCCAGGCGGTTGAGGCGCCGCATGGTGACGCGGCCGGGGTCGGGCGGGGCGGTGCGATCGTGGTGCTCGAAGACGCCGGCGACGGTCTTGAGGAAGGCGTCGGACTCGGCGGTGGTCGGCTGCGGCCGCGACTCTGGGGGCATTTCGCCGCCGTGAATCACGTCCTGGACGCGCTGCCAGACCTTCCGATCCTTCAACAGCGATTCGGCCGTGGTGTATTTGGTGAGCGACAGGTCGGCCTTCGGGCGGGTGTCGCCGTGGCACGACAGGCAGTGCTTCTTGAGGTAGGCGACGCCGTCGGTCGCGAACGCCTTCGCTTCCGGCGCGGGCGGCTGGGCGGGCGTAAGAGTCGCGAGGGCGACGAGCGCGAGGACGGCCGGCAGGAGGCGGAGGGGGGTCATAGGCGGGAACGTGCGGTGCGGGGAGGGCTGGGAGAATCATACCCCGCGCACGGCTCCGGGGCCAGCGCAACGACGACGTTCTGGCCTCGTTCGATCCGACGGCGTGACATGTTTCCGCGACCCGGTGGGGGGGCGGCGGAAACAATAATTTCGCCCCGAGTGTCAGCGGGCGGCGAGGACGCGGCCGACGACGGCGACGAGGTCGGCGGGCCGGTACGGTTTCGGAAGCACGTCCGTGGGAAGGGGTTGCGGCGCGTCGCTGGTGGGTTCCTCGTAGCGTTCGCCGGTGGTGATGACGACACGGAGATTGGGCCGACGGCGCCGCAGCTCCGCGAACACGTCCCAGCCGGAGCAATCCGGGAGGTTCAGGTCGAGAACGACGATCTGAACGTCGTCGCGGAACGCGGCGAGGGCGGCGGCCCCGTCGGCGGCGTCAATCACGTCGTAGCCGGCACGCTCGAGGACGAGGTGGGTGAGCAGAAGGATGGACGATTCGTCCTCGACGACGAGTACGGCGGGGCGATCGACGCGATTCTCGTTGGGGTTGTCCATGAGAATCGATTGAACGACCGCGCGACGGGTTCGTCCAGTGCCCGGACGGCGTTTCCGGGCGGCCCGGGGCGCGGTACGCTGTGGGAACCCGACCCGAGGTGCCCCGATGCCCGCAAAGCCGGCCCCCTCCGCCGCCCGTACGACGAAGCCGCCCGCGTCGATGGCCGAGTTCGTGGCGCGGCTCGGCGGAATCCCGATGGAGCGAATCCGGATGACTCCACCGCCGGGGACTGCGACGGAGGCCGACCTGGACACTCCCGAAACGGCTCTGTGCGAACTCATCGACGGCACTCTCGTGGAGAAGGCGATGGGGACAGAGGAGTCGTTCATCGGCAGTCGGCTCATGGCTCTCATCGCGGCTCACGTTGACGTGGAGGGTTTGGGCGGAGCCGTACTCGGGGGTGACGGGTACATCCGGCTCGGGCCTGGTATGGTGCGGATCCCGGACGTGACCTACATCCCGTGGGAGTCGTTCCCGGACGGCGAACTGCCGGACGAGCCGTTCTGGACGGTGGCACCGGGCCTCGTCGTCGAGGTGCTGAGTCCGAGCAACCGGCCGAAGGAGATCGACCGCAAGATCGCCGAGGTGTTCGCCGCCGGGTGCAAGTTGGTGTGGGTGATCGACCCGCCGACGAAGGCGGCCAAGGTGTACACGTCGGCGAAGCGGTTCAAGCAGCTGGACGAAACCGGCACCCTCGACGGCGGCAAGGTGCTGCCCGGGTTCGCGCTGCCGCTGGCCGACTTGTTCGCGCCGCCGGCCCGGCCGAAGCGGAAGGGGCGCTGACGCCATGACCGCCGCCGCCGCCTACCACGCCCTCCTCGCCGCCGACCCCGGCCTCGCCGCCGAGTCGGCCGCCGCGCTCCTCCACGGCCAGGACGCCCGCGGCCTCGTCTACGGCGGCCGCCCCGTGTGCGGCGTGCTGCGGCCGCGCTTCCTCACGCCGGCGCAGTTCCGCCGCCTCCACGACACGGCCAGCGGCCTGCTGCCGGCGCTGCGGGCCGCCCACGCCCGCGCCGCGGCCGACGCGGCGTTCCGCCGCCAGTTCCGCCTCCGCGACTGGGAGGACGACCTGTTCGCCCTCGACCCCGGCTTCCCCGAGCCGACCCCGGCCGGCCGGTTCGACGCCTTCTTCGCGTCCGAGGCGGGCCTGGTGGTCACCGAGTTCAACACCGAGACGACGGCCGGCGCCGGCTACTCCGACTCGCTGGCCCGGCTGTTCCAGGGGCTGCCGGCGTTCCAGGAGTTCAGCCGGCGGTTCCTGTCGTGGCCGGTCATCGACCGCGCCGGCACCCTGCACGCCCTCGCCGACTCCTACCGCCGCTGGCGCGGCACTTCGAACGAGGCCCCGCGGGTGGCGATCCTCGACTGGCGCGACGCGCCGACGTTCGCGGAATTGGTCCTCTTCTACGACTACTTCCGGGCGATGGGGGTGGAGGCCCGCATCGTAGACCCGCGCGACCTGGAGTACGACGGCGGCAAGCTCCGGGCCGGCGAGTTCCACACGACGCTCGTCTACCGCCGGGTCGCGGCCGGTGAACTGGCCGCCCGCTGCGGCCTGGACCACCCGCTGTTCCGCGCCGCCCGCGACCGGGCGGCGTGCGTCGTCAACCCGTTCCGCGGGCTGCTGCTCGGGAAGAAGGCCGCCGTCGCCGTGCTGAGCGACGAGCGGAACGCCGCCCTGTTCACCCCCGAACAGCGTGCGCTGATTTCGGCACACGTCCCGTGGACGCGCGTCGTCGAGGACCGCCGCACGACCGCCGACGGGGTCGAGGTCGAGCTGGTGCCGCATGTCCTGTCGAACCGCGAGTCGCTGGTGCTGCGGTCGAACGACTCGCTGGGCGCGGACGGGACCGTGTCCGGGTGGCTCGTCGATCAGCCGGCGTGGGAGGCGGCGGTGTGGCGGGCACTGGAGGAGCCGTTCGTGGTGCAGCGGAAGGTGGGGCTGCCGCGCGAGCCGTACCCGGTGGCCGACGGCGGCCGCGTCGCGGTGCGCGACCTGTACGTGGAGACGAGCCCGTTCGTGGCGTTCGGCGAGTTCGTCAGCGGCTGCCTCACCCGCGTCGCGGCCGACGCCCCGGTCAACGTCGCCGCCGGCGGGTCGGTGGTGCCGACGTTCGTGGTCGAACCGCGGTAGGAGTGGGCAGTGGACAGTGGGCAGTGGACAGTTAGAAAGCCCGGGGGACGGATGTCCCCGCTTTCGGTCCGAACTGTCCACTGCCCACTGTCCACTGCCCACTCATGGTTGACACCTTCGACCGCGACGGCATCCGCTTCCAGTACCCCGGCAACTGGCGTCCCGACCCCGACGCCGCGGACGACGACGGGGCCGGCTGGACGGTCGTGCTCCAGAGCCCCGACACCGCGTTCCTCCTGGTTTCGCTGCGGCCCGAGGCCGACACGCCCGCGGAACTGGCGGACCAGACGCTCGACGCGCTCAGGGCCGAGTACAAGGAACTCGACGCCGCCGACGCCGTCGAGACGATCGCCGGCCGCGCCGCCATCGGGCACGACGTGGACTTCCTGACGCTCGACACGTCGGTCGCCTGCATCACCCGCTGCCTGGACACCCCCGGCGGCCCGCTGTTGCTGATGGGCCAGGCCAGCGAGTACGAGCGGGCCGTAGCCGAGCCGGTGTTCCGCGCCGTGTTCGCGTCCCTGGTGGTGACCGCCGACTGATCCCCTCCCCGGAGCTGTCATGCGCTACGCCGTCGTCGCCGCCGTGTTCGCCGCGGCCGGTTCCCCCGCGGTCGCGCAGACCCGCCCGAACATCGTGCTGATCGGGGCCGAGGACATCTCCCCGTCGCTCGGCTGCTACGGCGACGCCGACGCGATCACGCCGAATCTCGACCGGCTGGCGGGGCAGGGTGCTCGCTTCACCCGGGCGTTCACCCACGCCCCGGTCTGCGCGCCGAGCCGCAGCGGCCTTATCACCGGCGTCTACCCCACCACGCTCGGCACGCACCACATGCGGTCGAAGCTCGCCCGCACCCCCGAGTTGTTCGTCGATTTCCTGCGGAAGGCTGGCTACTTCGTGGCGTGGCCGGGGAAGACGGACTTCAACTTCAACCTGCCGAAGGGGTGGGTGGACACGACGCAGGACTGGACGAAGAACCCCGCCGTGCTGCCGGCGGACCGGCCGTGGTTCGCCTACGTCAACTTCACGGTCACGCACGAGAGCCAGGTGCGGGCGACGCCCGAAGCCTACGCCCGCAACACCGCCCGGTTGAAGGCGGAGGAGAAGCGCGACCGCACCCGGGTGGCACTGCCGCCGTACTACCCGGACACGCCGGCGGTGCGCGAGTGCGTCGGCAAGTACCACGACAACATCACCGCCCTCGACTACCTCGTCGGCGACGTGCTCCGGCTGCTGGACGAGCGGCGGTGGACCGAGAACACCATCGTGGTGTTCTTCGGCGACCATGGTTGGGGGCTGCCGCGCGGCAAGCGCTGGTGCTACGACAGCGGCACCCGCATCCCGCTGCTGGTCCGCTGGCCCGGCGTGGTCCACCCCGGCACCGTCCGCGACGACCTGACCGCGTTCCTCGACCTGGCCCCGACGTTCCTCGCGGCCGCCGGCGCGACGGTGCCGCCGCACATGCAGGGGCGCGTGTTCGTCGGCCCGCGGACGCAGCCGGCGCCGGACTACGTGTTCAGCTGCCGCGACCGCATGGACGAGACGTTCGACCGCATCCGCAGCGTCCGCGGGCCGCACTTCCGCTACGTCCGCAACTACCACCCGGAGTTGCCGTACGCCCAGTGGCTGAACTACCTCGACGAGATGCCGGTGATGCGGGACTGGCGGCGGCTGGCGTTCGAGGGGTCGTTGAACCCGACGCAGCGGCTGTTCTTCGCCCGGACGAAGCCGCCGGAAGAGCTGTACGACACCCGTACCGACCCGCACGAGGTCCGCAACCTCGCGGCCGACGCGGCGCACGCCGACACCCTCCGCACGATGCGGGCGGCGCTCGACCGCTGGACGACCGACACGAAAGACCTGGGCGCCACGCCCGAGCGCGAGTTGATCGCGAAGGGGTTGGTGCGGGACGTGCTGAGCACCGAGTATGAGGCCCGGCTGAAACTCCACCCGAAAGGCCCGCCCGTTCCCTGACTCCCGAGGTGACCCGTGCCCCGCCTCCCGGCCGAGCGCGTCCGCGAAGGGCTTCTGCACCCCGAGCGGGAGGTGCGGAGGACCGCGCTCCGTTACTTCACCGAGGCGTTCTGGCGCGACCCGGCCGTGATGGCGACCGTGATCGAGGCCGTGAAGCGGTACGGCCGCAAGGAGGCGTTCGAGTACGGGTTCGCCGGCGGGAACCTCGGCCAGTCGGCGGAGTCGGTCCGCTGGGCCGTCGGCGAGTTGCGGGCCGTGACGCGGTCGGACGACCTGCTGTTCTACCGCAGCTCGGTCTCCCGCCTGCTCGCGGAGGCGGACGTGGAGTTGCTCGCCCCGGTGGCCGACGAGGTGCTCGCGGCCGGGCCGGACCCGGAGCACGCCGCCCGCATCACCCGCCGGCTCGCGCTGCGGGCACGGTCGGGCGACGACTTGTGGGCCGACGTGGACGCCCTGTGCCGGGACAACGCGGCGGTGGAGTACGGGTCCGAGTTCCCGTGGGGTCACGCCGCGGACCTGCTCGAAGCCCTCGCCCGGAAGGGGGAGCAACACGCCCCGCGGCTGATGGAACTCCTCCCGGTCGAGGCCGCCGAGGACGACGCCGCCGGGTTCTGGCGGGAGTGTCTGCTCACCCGGCTGGCCGGCGAGATGCGGCACGAGCCGGCCGTTCCGCTGCTGATCGAGAAGTTCGAGGCCGACGCGGAAGTCCTGAGCGAGGAGGCGCTCCGCGCCCTGGCCCGGATCAACACCGACGCCGTCGTCGCCGCCGCACTCGCCGCGTACCGCGCGGCCGAGTCGCACGTCCGGCTGTACCTGTGCGGCGTGTTCGGCGACATCCGCTCCGACGCGGCGGTGGACGCCGCGATGGCGCTGGCGCGGGAGGAGGACGACGACTGGCAAAAGAGCTTCCTGATTGCCGGTCTCGTGCAGCAGCTCTCGACCGAGGGAAACGACTTCGCCCGGGAGTACGTGCGGGAGTGGGAGGACCACGAGGTGCTGTCCGTACTGGTGCCGGCGTGCGCCCTCACCGGGCAGGACTACCCGGAACTGCCGGCGTGGCGCAAGGCGCTCGTGAGGCCGCGGCGGCCGCAGGTCGCACCCGAACCGCCGCCGCGTGAGCGGCACGGCCCGGCGCCGCTCACGCGCGACGACACCCGCGTCGGCCGCAACGACTCGTGCCCGTGCGGCAGCGGCAAGAAGTACAAGAAATGCTGCCTCCCGAAGGCCGGCGCCGGCCCCGCGGGGTTGTGAGCTGATGAACCTGCCGAGGCGTTCCGATGCCAGTCCCGACGACCGGGATCGTATACCCCGAATCGGACGGTCGGCCGATCGCGCTCGGCACGGCCCAGGTCCGGTGGGTTTATGCACTCCTCATAACCCTGGAGGCGCGGCTTCGGAAGCGCCGGGACGTGTTCGTCGCAGCCGGGTTGATCTGGTATCCGGTCGAGGGCCGGCTCGTGCGGATCGCGCCGGACGTGATAGTCGCGTTCGGAAGGCCGAAGGGGGACCGGCGGAGCTACAAGCAGTGGCAGGAAGGAGGCGTCGCGCCACAGGTGGTGTTCGAGGCGATGGGCGAGCCAGAGCAGGTCGGACGGCGGGAGCGCCAGGCGGCGTTCTACTCGCGCCACGGCGTCGAAGAATTCTACGAGTACGACACGCGGACTCGGGAGTTCACCGTGCGGCTCCGGTCGGGCGGCTCACTCGGCGCCCCGGTCTCGGCTGACAGGTTCGTCAGCCCGCGACTCGGTGTCAGGTTCGAGTGCGTGCCCGGCGCGGACCCGCTGCTCATCGAAGCCGACGACATCCCGGTAGCGGGGCTGCAACAGACGGCTGCGAGGATCGAGCGGATGAAGGCCAAGCTCCGCGAACTCGGGCTCGACCCCGACGCCGTCTGACGCTACGCCATCGGCATGCGCCTGTACGCCGTCATCTTCGCCTGCGTCGCCCTCACCCTGATCCCCGTCGTCGTCCTCGACGACGAGATCGACGCCGCCTTCGCCGGCCCCGAAGGGCTGCGCCGCCTTCAGGAGTACGGCGGCTGGGCCTGGGCCGTCGCCATCGGCCTCATCGTCGCCGACCTCGTGCTGCCGGTGCCGTCCACCGCCGTCATCGCCGGGCTCGGGATGCTGTACGGGCCGCTCCTCGGCGGCCTCATCGGCGGGGTCGGCTCCACGCTCGCCGGGCTCGTCGCCTACGCCGGCGGGCGGTGGGTCGGCCGGCCGGCGCTGCGGCTATTCGCCGGCGACACTGACTTGGAGAAGTTGCAGAGGTTCTTCGCCAAACACGGCTTGTGGGCGGTCGCCCTGTCGCGCTGGATGCCGCTGCTGCCCGAAGCCCTGTGCTGCCTGGCCGGGGCGGCGCGGATGCGCGTCGGGCCGTTCTCCGCGGCGCTCGCCTGCGGCAGCTTCGCCATGGGGTTCGCCTTCGGCGTCCTCGGCGAGCACTACCTCGACCGGCCGACCGTCGGGCTCGTCGTCAGCGCCGCCATCCCGCTGCTGGTCTGGCCGCCGGTCCACTACTACCTCAAGCGGCGGCCGGTGGTCGAACCCGACTCACCCGCGGCGTAGCTCGGCGTCGAGCGCCCGCAGGAACGGCTCGGCGTCGGACACGATCCCCACCGTCTGCGTGCTGCCGCGGTCCATCAGCTTCGTGACCGTCGCCGGGCTGATGTCCACGCACGCCACCTTCACCCACGCCGGCAGCAGGTTCCCGACCGCGATGC
>DASPHQ010000367.1:0-9186 GCA_035629595.1 Urbifossiella sp.
TCGGAGGACGGCGAGGAAGGTGTCGGCCGGCACCCGGACGCACGACCCCGCGGCCTGGGTGACCGCCCGGACGGGGTTCTCGGCCATCCCGAGCACGACGGGGATCCCCAGCATCCCCTCGCTGTCCACCACCCCCACCTCGACCGGGTTGTCGGACTTCATCGGCAGGAGCAGCGAGTAGACGCCGCCGGTGGGGAAGTACACCGGCTGGTCCTCCCAGCGGAGGCCGTCCACCTCCTCGCGCGGGGCGAACGAGACGACCGTGGAGGCCTCCAGCAGCGGCGCCAGCTCGGCGGCGGGGAGGCGGTCGAGGATGTTGTTGCCGGTCTGCCGGCGGGCGGCGGTGCGGGGCATACGTTCTTCCCGGCCCCGGTAGAACCCGGGGTAGGCGATGGAGGGCGACGCGGGCGGTGTTCTCCAACTTTTACCGCGGGCGGGGCGTGAGGCAACGCCCGTTCACCGACAGGCCGTCGGAATTTCTCCTTTTCCTGCCGCTGTGTCTCGTAGTTGACAGACGCCGCCGCCGCCGGGCGCGTATCATGGGCGTGTTATTTGTTCTACCAGTTGAGCGTCAACGGGGTGTCCCGGTGGGCCGCCGCGTCCTCATCGCCGACGGGTCCGCCGACGCCGCGGACAGCCTGGCCGAGCTGCTGCGGCTGTACGGGCACGCGCCGCACGTCGCCCGGACCGGCCCGGAGGCGGTGGCGCTGGCGGCGGCGCACCGGCCGGACGCGGCGTTCGTGTCGCTGTCGCTGACCGGGCTGGACGGGTGCGCGGTGGCGCGGGCGCTGGCCGACGGCGGGAGTCGGCCGCGGCTGCTGGTGGCGCTGACCGGCCGCAGCACCGAGGCCGACCGGGCGGCGGCGACGGCGGCCGGGTTCGACCGGTACGTGCTGAAGCCGGCCGAGCCGATGGAGCTGCTGCGGATGTTGGACGAGATCGGGTGCTGAGCCCACCCCGGGTTGCGGCCGCGGCCGCCCCGCGGTAATGTTTCGCCCATGTCCGCGGATCGCTCGTGGATCGTCGTCCGCGCCGGGTGGCTCCTCCTCGCCGCCGGGCTCGTCGGGTTCGTGCTGCGGTTCGGGTCGAACGCGCCGCTGTCCGACGAGTGGGTGTTCCTGGCGGAACTCGTCGGCGAGCGGCCGGCCGCGGCGTGGCTCGGCGAGCCGCACAACGAACACCGCTTCCCCCTACCGCGCCTCCTCTGGCTCCTCGGCCACCGCCTCACCGGCTTCGACTTCCGCGCCCCCATGCTCCTGTCGGCCGCGCTGGTGGCGGCCGCGGCGCTGGCCCTCGTCGCCGCGGCACGGGCGGCGCGCGGCCGGTCGCACGTCGCCGACCTGCTCCTGCCGGCGCTGCTGCTCCACCTCGGGCACTGGGAGAACTGGCTGATCGGCTACCAGCTCGCGTTCACCGTCGGCGTCGCGGCGGTCGGGTTCGTGCTGGCGTCGGCCGCGGCGGGGCGGGTGAAGCCGACGGCGTGCGCGGCGGCGACGGCGGCGCTCGCCCTGTGCGGCGGCGCCGGCGTGCTGCTGGCGATGCCGCTGGCCGCGTGGGTCGGCTGGGCGGCGGTGCGCGGGCGGCGCTGGGCGGCGCTCGGGCTCGTCGCGGCGGTGCTCGGGTACGCGGCCGTGTACGTCGTCGTACTGCGGCCGGCGACGGTGCCGCCGCCGGCGTCGTGGGCCGACCGGGCGGCGACCGCGGCGCAACTCCTCGCCGGCGGCGCGGGCGTGGCGGGGCGCGAGACGTGGCCGGTATCCGGGTTCGTCGCGGTGGCGATCGTTGGGGGAGGGGTTGTTCTCGCCGTGCTCGCGGTGCTGCGGAGGCGGGGCGAAGAGCGGCTCGCGGCGGCGGGCGTGCTGGCGGTGCTGGTCGGCGTCGTCGGCGTGGCGGGGGCGGTGGCGGTGAGCCGCACCGGGCTCGACGCGCAGCCGGGGTTCTCGTCGCGGTACGGGCTGTTCGGGGCGCTCGGCCTTTGTGCCGCGTACCTCGCCGCGGTGCGGTTCGGGCCGACGCTGCGCATCGGGCCGGTCGCGGTCGTGGCGGCGGTCGCGGTCGTGGCGGCGTCGGTCGGGCAGGGCGTGGAGTACGGCGAGTACTACCGCCACGGCTCGCGGGCGATGGCGTACCGCGTCCGCGCCGGGGCGACGGCGGACGAGCTGGTGCCGGAGTTCGTGACGAAGGTGTTCGCGGGGGCGGACACGCCGCAGAACCGCGCGTGGATGCGCGACGGGCTCGCGGTGCTGGAGCGGCACGGGTTGGGACCGTACCGCGCGAAATGATCCGCCGCTCGCGGCGGTGCAAGGCGCGCCGTGCACCGCCGCGAGCGGCGGAACCCCGTCACCCCCGGCTCCCCGCGCCCTCGTCGAACAGGCGCACCTGGTCCTCGTCGTAGAGGCGGCTGTGCGGGTCGTCGGGGTCGAGCGACGCGGCGGCGACCGAGCCGCGCCGCTGGGCCACCGCGAACGCCGCCGGCAGCACGACCAGCGTCGCCAGCGTGGACGCCACCAGCCCCCCGACGACCGCCCGACCCAGCGGGGCCGTCTGCTCGCCGCCGGCCGACGCCCCCACCGCCATCGGCAGCATCCCCGCCACCATCGCGCAGCTCGTCATCAGGATCGGCCGCAGCCGCGCCCGCCCGCCTTCGACCGCGGCGCGCACCGCGCCGCCGTGCAGCGCCCGCGACCGCTCTGCGAACGTCACCAGCAGGATCGCGTTCGCCACCGACACGCCCAGCGCCATGATCGCGCCCATGAACGACTGCAAGTTCAGCGTCGTCCCCGTCGCCGCGAGTACGAGCCCGACGCCGCACAGCGTCGCCGGCAGCGCCGCCACCGACACCAGCGCCAGGCGGATCGACTGGAAGTAAGCGACGAGCAAGAGGAAGATCGCCAGCACCGCGGCGACCAGCCCGCGGCCGAGGCTCGACTGCACCACCCGCAGCGTTTCGAGCTGGCCGCGCACGTCCACGAGGACGCCGCGCGGCGGCTCCCCGCACTCGGCGATCGCCGCCCGCACCTGCCGGCCGACCGCGCCCAAGTCCTGCGTCGCCACGGTCGCCGTCACGCTCGCCATGCGGCGCATGTTGTACCGGTCGATCCCGGCCGGGCCGGTCGTCTCGCGGATCGTCGCCACGTCGCGCAGGTGAATCGCCCCGCCGGCCGCGGCGCCGGTCCAGCCGGTCGGCGGGCCGTACCCGTGGCCGTTCGGCGCCGGCCCCATCGTGCCCGCGGCGCGCACGGGGATGATGCCGATTTCCGTCACGGAGTTCATGCTCGGCGGCGGCACCTGCACCTGCACGATGTACGCCTGCCCGCTCGCCGGGTCGCGCCAGTAGATCGGGTTCATGTACCGGCTCGACGCCGTCGCCGGGATCAGCGCCACGCCCACCGCCTTCGCCGACACCCCCATCGTCGCCGCCTTCACGCGGTCGATGTTGATGTCGATGGTGGGGTAGTCCTGCGCCGGGTGGAGGGTCACGTCGCGGAGGGCGGGGATGGCGGCGAGTTTGTCGCGCACCTTCCCCGCGAACGCCAGGTTGTTCGCCATGTTCGGGCTGCTCACCTGCACCTCCACCGGCGTCGGCGAGCCGAAGCTCATCACCTCGCTGACGAGGTCGCCCGGCTCGAACGACAGCCGCAGCCCCGGCAGCCGCGCCGCGGCCAGCTCCGGGGGGAGCCCGTCGTCGCGGTAGCGGCCGGCCAGCCAGCCCTTCAGGTCGCGGTCGAGCCGGTCGCGCAGCCGGGCCTTCGTGTCCTCGATCCGCCCGCCGCCCGGCGCCAGCGACACCCGCAACAGCACCTCGTCGGGGCCGCTCGTCCACTGATGGACCGTCTGGATCGGGTAGTTCGTGGCGATCATGCCGACGTAGCCGACCGTCGCCGTCACGCGGTCGGCGCCGAGCTCGTCGCGGATGAGGCGGGTCGCCTCCTGGGCCAGCTCCTCGGTGCGCTCGATCCGCGTGCCGGTCGGCGCCCGCATCCGCAGCAGGAACTGCCCCTTGTCTGTCGGCGGGAAGATGGCCGTGCCGAGCGTCGTGTACAGCACGTACACCAGCGCCGCGGACCCGGCCAGGTACACGACCGTCGCCAGGTAGCGGCGATGAACGACCCGGGCCACGACCGCCTCGTACCGGGTCAGGACGCGGTCGAAGAAGCCGACGCGCCCGGCGGCGTGCGCCGGGGCCGGCTTCAGCAGCCACACGCACAGCACCGGCACGAACGTGCTGCTCAGAAGGTAGCTGGCGATCATGGCGAAGCCGACGGCCAGCGACAGCGGCACGAACAGCTCCCGCGCCGCGCCGTCCATGAAGAACGACGGCACGAACACCGCCAGGATGCACAGCATCGCCAGCAGCCGCGGCACCGCCGTTTCCTGGTTGCCGCGCCGGACAGCCCGCGCCACCGATGGGTAGCGGAGCAACTGCGTGTGGATGTTCTCCACCTCCACGGTGGCCTCGTCCACGAGGATGCCGACGGCGAGGGCGAGGCCGCCGAGGGTCATCAGGTTGACCGTCTGCCCGGCGACCCACAGGGCGAACAGCGCCGCCGCCAGCGCCAGCGGGATGTTCAGCACGACCACGATCACGCTCCGCCAGTCGCGCAGGAACAGCAGCACCATCAGGCCGGTGAGGAGCGCCCCGACCAGCCCCTCGGCGCCGACGCCCCACATCGACTCGGTAACGATTTCAGATTGATCGAAGGCGAAGTCGATGGTCACGTCGTCGGGCACGGCGTCGCGCATCCGCGGCAGCGCCTCGCGGACGCCGCTGACGACCGCGAGTGTGCTGGCGTCGGCGCGCTTGGTGACGAGCATGTACACCGAGCGGCGGCCGTTCACCAGCGCGTACCCGGCGGTGATGTCGGCCGCGTCCTCGATCGTCGCCACGTCGCGCAGCAGGACCGGGTGCTCGCCGAGCCGCACCGGCACCTGGCCGAGCTCGGCGACCGGGTTGGCGCCGACCATGACGTTGTTGGTGACGAGGTACGTCCGGTCGCCGATCCGCAGGTTCCCCGACGGCACGACGGCGTTCCCGGCCTCGACGGCCGCAGTCACCTGGTCGAGCGTGAGCCCCTGCGCCCGCAACCGTTCGGCGTCGATGCTGACCACGACCGCGCGCTGGTTGCCGCCGAACGCCGGCGGGCTGGACATGCCGGGCACGCTGGCGAACAGCGGCCGCACCTTCAGCGTCGCCATGTCCTGGATGTCCTTGATCGACTTGGTGCGGCTCGCCAGGATGAGGAAGCCGACGCCGGCGCTGCCGGTGTCGTGGCGGGTGATGAACGGCGGCACGGTGTTCGGCGGCATCATGAACCGCGACCGGTTCACGGCCGCGACCACCTCGCTCAGCGCCTGCCCCATGTCGGTGCCGGGGTGGAAGTAGACCTTCAACAGGCTCATCCCCTGGACGTTGCGGCTCTCGATGTGGTGGACGCCGTTCACGTACAGGAAGTGGAACTCGTAGTACGACGTGAGGAGCCCTTCCATCTGCTGCGGGGTCATGCCGCCGTACGGCTGCGCGACGTAGATGACCGGCTGGTTCAGCGCCGGGAACACGTCCACGCGCGTCCGGTACGCGGCGAGCCCGCTGCCGACGAGTACCGCCACCACGCCCACCATGACGGTGACGGGGTTGCGGAGGGCGAAGACGATGGGGTTCATGGGGACCAGTTTAGTGCCGGTTCGGTTGAGATGGATCGGGCTGTTCGGCCGGGGCGCTGGTCGTGAGCAATCCAGCCGGCCGCCGGACGGCCCCTCGGCTGTACTCTGAGTGGTGCGGGGCGGGTCATTCCGGTCCGGCGAAGAGAACGCGCGGAAACGGGCCGACGACGGACTATTGGTGAAGCCCCCAGGAGAGATCGACCGTGCGCCTGGTCCCGTTTGTCGTTCTTGGGGTCGTCGCCGTTGTTGGCGTCGTGTTCATCGTCGGCCTGTTCGGCGCGGCCTTCGTTGCGCTGATCCACTTCGTCGTGCGCGAGAGTCTGATTCTGCTCGGCTGGCGCACGCGAACGCCCGAAGAACTCGCCGGCCGGTTGGCGGGTCGAGGGTGGGGCGAGGAGCGGCAGGGCAACCTGGAGGAGGCGACCGACCTCTACGAGAAGTCGCTGCTCCTCCGCCCCAACCCGGACGTCCTGGAGCGGTACCAGGGTGTGCTGGAGCAACTCCTGGAACGGCAGCGGTACGAGCGCGAACACCCGTTCGAATAGTTCGCGACACCCCTCTCCGATCGATGGGAACCAGGTATTCCACTCGCGACACGGACAACCTGCGGGTCAGTAGCAGCCCGATACCCCGCTGCCGAATCGACGATAGTTGCACCGCCGCGAGTGGCGGAAGAGTCGAAACCGTTTGCACCCCGTTGCCCGGGCGTCTTATCATGCACCCGGCCCCGGAGGTTCCGCCATGGTTCGCGCCGCACTCCTTCTCCTCGCCTTCGCCACCGTCGTCGCCGCGCGTCAGGACGGCGACCCCGAGGTGGACGGGAAGAAGGCGTCCGAGTGGTTCAGCACCCTCCGCAACGACGCGAGCCCGCGCAAGCGCGCGCAAGCCGCGGCGGCGCTCGGGCCGCTGTGGCTGAAACACCAGCACAAGGACGCCCTCCCGGACCTGGTGCGGTCCATGAAGGTGGACACCAGCGCCGCCGTCCGCGCCCAGTGCGTCCGCACGTTCGGCACCCTCCCGGCCGACACCGCCGCCGTGCTCGCCAAGGAGGTCGCCGCCGCCTTCGCCGAGGAGAAGGAGGCCGCCGTCCGCAAGGAGCTGGCCCTGGCGCTCGGCCGCTTCCCGGAGGTGGCGAAGAAGGCGGTCGAGCCGCTGTCCGGCGTGCTGAAGGACGCCGACCCGGTGGCGAAGGTCGCCGCCGCGGAGGCGCTCGCCCGCGCCGGCAAGGACGCGAAGGAGTCGGCCGACGACCTGCTGCCGCTCCTCGACGACAAGGAGAAGCCGGTGCGGCAGGCGGCGGTGTTCGCCCTCGGCCGCGTCGGGCCGGACAACCCGTCGTTCGTCGCCGCGGCGCTCGCCGGGCGGTTCGGGCGCGAGCCGGACGTGGACGTCCGCCGCGAGGTCGTCGGTTCGCTCAAGCTCCTCGGCGACAAGTCGGACGTGGTGGTGGGGATGCTCGCGGCGGCCACCGCCGACGCCGACGCCGAGACGCGGACGGGGGCGGTGCGGACGCTCGGCTTCTTCGGCCCGTCGGCGAAGGCCGCGGCCGACCCGCTGCTGAAGGCGGCGACGGCGAACCCCGACAAGGGGCTCCGCCTGGACGCGGTGCGGGCGTTCGCGTCGGTCCTCGGGCCGGACGGCGTGAAGGGCCGCGCGGCCGACTTCGTGAAGGTGATGGAGGCCGACCCGGAGTTCGAGGTGCGGCTCGCCGTCGTCGAGGAGCTGGGGGCGCTCGGGCCGCTGGCGAAGGGGGACGCGGCCATCCTCGGCGCGCTGCGGCAGCGGCAGAGCGACCCGCAGGTGAAGGTGCGGCAGGCCGCCGCCGCCGCCGTGCGGCGGATCGAGAAGAAGGTGGACCCGAAGGACGCGGACAAGAAGTAACCCTGGTCCGGAGCCCCGAAGGGGCGGCAGTCAATAGCCCAGGGCGTCAGCCCTGGGTGCGTCGGCGGTCATGCGAGGTGTGATGCGGCGCGAACTCCGCCACAGGCGACCCAGGGCTGACGCCCTGGGCTATTGACTGCCGCCCCTTCGGGGCTCAAGCCCCGAGCCGAAGCCCCGAGCCGCCCGCCGCCTCACGGCGGTCGGCTCGCCTCAAATTCCTTTCGCCCCCGTCACAACCGCTGCGACCATTCCGACCCGGGCAGACCGTTTCGGTTGACACCGCAGGGCGCCGTTCTAGATACCAGATGAATGCTGTTCAGCCCCCGCCGCAGCGACGGGCCCGCGGACCCGAGACGTAACACATGACCACCCCCGGCTTTGCCGCCGCGCTGGCGTACCTGCCGAGCTGGTGGCAGGACGCCGCCGACTTCGACGCCCTCCTCGCCGGCTGGGTGCGGGCGTGCGGGTGGCGCGCCGCCGGCTTCGTCGCCCCCACCGAGTACGGCCCCGCCGTCGTCCGCGTCGCCCCCGCCGGGTTCGTCTCCGACGCCGTATTGCCGCCCGAGCTCCCCGAGGTGCTGAGAGGCGTCCGCGGCGGCGAACCGACCGTGTTCGTCGCCACCGCCCACACCGCCGGCCGCGTCTACGCCCCGGTGCTGTTCGCCGGCCGGCCGCCCGCCGTGCTGTGGGCCGAGCGCACCGCCGGGCAGACCTGGAGCGACGCCGACCACGCCTACCTGGCCCTCGCCGGCAAGGCGATCGAGCGCTCGCCCGCCGCGGCCGCGCTCGTCGGCCCGACCGCCGACACCGCCCGGATCGAGCAGCGGCTGGCCGACGCGGCCGTCGTCGCCGGGCGGATGGCGCACGACTTCGACAACATCCTCACCGGCATCATCGGCTACTCCGACCTGACCGCGCCGCTCCTGCCGCACGGGTCGCAGGCGCAGGGGTTCGTCGCGGAGATCGCCAAGGTCGGGCAGCGCGGCATCGCCTTCACGAAGCAGCTGCACTCGCTGAGCCTGGCGGGGCAGGCCCGGCCGACCCCCGGCTCGGTCGTCGCCACCCTCGGCCGCGAGGAGACGCGGCTGCGGCCGCTGATGCACCCGAACCTCCGCTTCGAGAAGGACCTGCCGCCGGGCCTCCCGGCGGTCGCGGTCGAGGCCGGGCAGCTGCAAACAGCCCTCGGGCACCTGCTCGAAAACGCCGTCGAGGCGTGCCCGCAGGGCGGCACCGTCCGCGTCGCGGCCCGGGTGGTGGAGCTCACCGCGGCCGACGCCCGCGGCTACCTCGGCAAGGCCGAAGCGGGGCCGCACGTCCTGCTGACGGTCACCGACACCGGCCCCGGGATCAAGCCGGAGGTGCGCCGCCGGCTGATCGCCGAGCCGTTCTTCACGACCAAGGTCCGGCACCGCGGGCTGGGGCTCGCGGTGACGTTCCGCATCCTGTCCGCCCACCGCGGCGGTGTCCAGCTCGACCCGGCCCCCCCGCCGGGACCGGGCACCACGGCCCGGGTGGTGCTGCCGCTCGCAGCCCACCGCGCGCCGGTCGCGTCCTCGACCCCGCCGCCGGCCCACCCGGCGGCGCTCGCCGACGCCGTCCGGCCCTACCCACACGCCACCACCCGAGGCTAACGATGCCGTTCGA
>DASPHQ010000368.1:0-7759 GCA_035629595.1 Urbifossiella sp.
CGCTCGACGGCGGCTACCACAGCGGCCGGCTGCGCGGCGCCGACGGTGTAGTCCGTGGCACGGCGGGCGCCGGCTGGCTGACGCGCGGTGCGGCCGAGCGGCTGAAGCTGCCGTCGGTGCCGGCGTCGGCGGCGCGGCCGACGGAGGGAACCGTGGCGCTCGTGCGCGGCGGGGCAGGGGAGTTCGTGCTGTTCCCCGGTGCGCCGCCGGCCGCGGTCGGGGACGTGGTGCCGTTCGGCCGCGTCGCGTCCGGGGCGGACGTGGTTCGTGCGATCCTTGCGGGCGGCGAGGCGGTGGACGTGCGCCGCGTGATCCGTACCGAGTGACGACGTGGGGCCGGTTTCCAACCGGCCTGGCCGCGAACCGGCCGGTTGGAAACCGGCCCCACAGGAAACCCCCATGCGCCTCCTCACCCTCGCCGCGCTCGGCCTCCTCGCCGTGTCCGCCGTCCCCGCCCGGCCGGCCGACCCCCCCGACTACGACCTCGTCATCCGCAACGGCCGCGTCGTGGACGGCACCGGCAACCCGTGGTTCGCCGGCGACGTGGCCGTCCGCGGCAACGCCGTCGTCGCCGTCGGCCGCGTCCGCGGCTCCGCCACGCGCACGATCGACGCGAAGGGGTTGATCGTCGCCCCCGGCTTCATCGACATCCACTCGCACTCCGACGAGACGCTGCTGGAGGACGGCAAGGCCGAGAGCAAGGTGCGCCAGGGCGTGACGACCGAGGTGCTCGGCGAAGGCCGGTCCGCGGCCCCGCTCGTCGGGAAGCTCAGCGCCCGGAAGGTGGCCGCCCGCGGCAAGGCGTTCGAGTGGACGACCGTGCGCGGCTACCTCGACGAGATCGACCGCGCCGGCGTGAGCGTGAACGTCGCCACCTACGTCGGCCTCGACAACGTGTGGGAGTCGGTGATGGGCCAGTCCCACGCCCGGCCGACGCCCGCCGAGTTCGAGCAGATGAAGGCCGTGATCGACGCCGCGATACGCGACGGGGCGTTCGGCCTGTCGTCGCTGCTGGCGATGCCGCCGGGGTCGCTCGCCACTACCGACGACCTGGTGGAACTGGCGAAGGCCGCGGGGCGGCACGGCGGCACCTTTTCAGCACACACCCGCAACGAGGGGACGGGCGTGTTCGACGCCGTGCGCGAGATGATCGCCGTCGCCGAGCGCGCCGGCGTGCCGGTGGACATCATCCACATCAAGATCGCCGACCAGCAGTTCTGGGGGCGGATGAACGAGGTGGTGGCGCTGATCGAGGCCGCGCGCCGCCGCGGCGTGGACGTGCGGGCCAACGTGTACCCGTACACCCGCGGCAACAACAACCTGGCGAGCATCGTGCCGCCGTGGGCGCACGAGGGCGGCCGGGCGAAGCTGCTCGAACGGCTCCGCGACCCGGCCGCGCGCACCCGGATGAAGACCGACATCAAGGACGGCCTTCCCGGGTGGTACAACCACTTCACCGCGGTCGGCGGCGACTGGTCGCGGATGCTCGTCAGCGGCCGCGGCCCCTACGAGGGGCTGACGATGGACCGCGTTGTTGCCGAGAAATCGAAGGGGAAGGTGCCGCCGCCCGACGCGCTGGACGTGCTGTTCGACGTGCTGGTGGAGCAGGACGGCTCGGTGCCGACGGTGTACGCCCACCACGACGAGAAGGACATGACGCTGGCGCTGGCGCAGCCGTGGTGCTCGGTCGGGTCCGACGGGCTGGCGCTGGCGACGGAGGGGCCGCTGCGGCGCGGCAACCCGCACCCGCGCAGCTTCGGCACGTTTCCGCGGGTGCTCGGCGAGTACGTCCGCGAGCGCGGCGTGCTGCGCCTCGAGGACGCGGTGCGAAAGATGACGAGCCTGAACGCCGCGAAGCTCGGCTTGCGCGACCGCGGCGTGCTGCGGCCGGGGGCGTTCGCGGACATCACCGTGTTCGACCCCGTGACCGTCGCCGACCGGGCGACGTACACGGCGCCGTTCCAGTACGGCGTGGGCGTGGAGTACGTGGTGGTGAACGGCCGGGTGGTGCTCGACCGCGGCACGCACACCGGGGCGCTGCCCGGCCGGGCGCTGCGGCACGCCCCCTGACGCGCCCCGTCCGTATGCTATCCGCATCCGCGTTCCTCCTCGTCGCGCTGGAATTCTCCATGAAAATGGGCCTCGTCGGCTACGCCGGGTCGGGCAAGAGCACCGTCTTCGAGTGGCTCACCGGCGGCAAGCCGGACCCGTCGAAGGTGCAGCAGGGCCAGACCGCCATGGCCGACGTGCCGGACGACCGCCTCGCCGGCATCGCCGCCGTGATGAAGCCGAAGAAGACGACGTACACCCAGGTCGCCGTCCTCGACACGCCCGGCCTGATGCTCGACGAGAAGAAGGACAACGCCCGCCGCCTCGGCATCATCCGCGAGGCCAACGGCATGGTCGTCGTCCTCGACGGGTTCACCCGCACCGACTTCGCCGCGCAGCTCACCCGCTTCCGCGACGAGTTGCTGTTCGCCGACCTCGAAATCGTGTCGAACCGCGTCCCGAAGGTGGAGGCGGGGCTGAAGAAGGCGAAGCCGCAGAAGGAGCGCGACGCCGAGGAGGCGGAGCTGGCGCTGCTGCGCCGCGTCGTCGCCGGCCTGGAGGCGGGGACGCCGGCGGCGCAGTTCGGCCTCACGGCCGACGAGGACAAGGCGCTGCGGAGCTTCCAGCTGCTGACGCTCAAGCCGGAGATCGTGTTCGTGAACCGCGGCGACAGCGGCTTCAACGACCCGCTCCCGGCCGACCTGCTGGCGCTGGCGCCGAGCGCGACGCAGGCGCCGGCGAAGCTGGAGCTGGAGCTGCTGGCGATGGACGAGGCCGACCGCACGGCGTTCATGGGCGACTACGGCATCACCGCGTTCCGCCGCGGCGAGACGATCCGGTCGATGTTCTACGGCGTCGGCCGCGAGGTGTTCTTCACGGTGGGCGAGGACGAGTGCCGGACGTGGTCGATCCCGAAGGGGTGCGACGCGGTCGAGGCGGCCGGGTGCATCCACCGCGACCTGGCGGAGAAGTTCGTGCGGGCGAACGTGATCGGGTACGACGACTTCATCGCGTGCGGCCACAGCGAGAAGGAGGCGAAGGCCCGCGGCCTGATGCGCACCGAGGGGAAGACCTACGTCGTGAAGGACGCCGACATCATGCACATCCTCGCCGGCCACTGACGGAGTGACAGGCCGATGACGCACCTGTTCCTCGCCGCCGTCGTCGGCCTCGCGCCCGGCCAGCCCGACGACGCGCTCCCGCCCGGGGCCGTCGCCCGCATGGGCACCACGCGCTATCGCATCGCCGAAAACTACCCGCGAGTGCTCTTTTCCACGGACGCGGACACCGTGGCCGTCGTCGGCCACCGCGAGCCGCTTCGGTTCATGGATGTTCCAAGCGGCCGGGTCGTCGGCGAACTCGCGCTGCCGAGCGGCCACATCCGTGACGCCGCCGCGTTCGCAACAGGCGACCGGCTGGTCGTCGTCGCCGACTTGCGACAGAAGCCGCAGGAGCCGGCGCGAGCGACCGTGTGCCTCATCGACACCGCCGCCCGCAAGGTGCTGTGGCGACTGAACCTGCCCGGAACGGATGTGCAGGCAGACTGGCGCGTCCGCCTGTCCGCGGACGGAACCCGCGTGGCGACCGCGGTTGACACCGACCTCCGCGTGTGGGATGCGGCCACGGGCAAGGAATTGACCAGGTACGCCGATGTCCAGACCATTACCGCCCTCGACCTGTCCCCGGACGGGTCCGTGGTCGCGTTCCGCGGCGGCTTCCTGCGGGTATGGCGGTGGGAGACGGAGAAGGAGCCGCGGTCGTTCACCCCGGCGGAGCGCGACATCCGTCCCGTGGTCCGATTCATCGACGGCGGGCGGGCGGTCCTGTCCCAGGATGCGAAGGGGAATGACCTCGCCGTCTGGGACGTGGCGACCGCCAAGCAGACGGGCACCGGACGGCTGGGCCGGTGGTTGACCGTCCAGGAGTTGAGCCCGGACGGGAAGGTGCTGGCCGGGGCCACCGTGGAGGGCGACCGACGCCCGGGCGAGGACCACGCCGTCATCCTGGCCGACGCCGCCACCGGCCGGGAACTCGCGCAGCTCTCGACCGGGCGGAACCAGGCCTTCGGGGTCGCATGGTCGGCGGACGGGCGGCGGGTCGCGGCCGTGACCCACTACCGCCTCCACGTCTGGGACGCGGCGAACCACCGGCCGATCGGGTCGCCCCCGCCCGGACACGAAGGCGACATCCACGACCTCGCCTTCGCCCCCGACGGCACTCTGGTCACCGCCGGCAGCGACCGCACCGTTCGCACCTGGGACGCGGCCGGACGGCCGGGTCTCGTCCTCCGAGCCGGCGACGAGGGGGTCGGCGGGGTCGCGCTCGCCCCGGACGGGTCGCGGGACGCCGGCTTCGACCGGGATGGCGTGGTGCGGGTGTGGGACGCCAAGACCGGGGCCGAGGTGGCGAAGAGCGAAAGCCACGACCGTCGCGGGACCACGCGCCGGATCGCCTTCACCGCCGACGGCGAACGGGTGTTGTCGATCGGTGGCGACGCGATACTGCGGGCGATCGAGGCGCGGACCGGCCGCCTGGTCGCCGCTCACCGACTCAACCCGAGCGACGCCGGCAATCCAGACCAGCTCTCCGTGGATGTCCGGGCATCCGCCATTGGCGAGTCGGCGGCGTTCAGCCGCGACGCGGCGGCGTTCGCTCACGCGACACCGACCGGCGTGCGCGTCATCGACACGCAGACTGGGGACATCCGCATGGAACTGGACACCGGCAAACTGCAAGTGGTACTCGTCGCCTTTTCCCCGGACGGCAAACGGCTGGCATTGGCCCGGAGGGGGCCGGTTCGATTCACTGGCGATCAACGAGCCCCGGGCACGCGTGTGGTTGAACTGTGGGACTTGGCCGACGGGAAGAAGTTGTGGTCGGCCGAGACCGACGGGCGGGTGTCGCAACAACTCACCTTCAGCCCGGACGGGGCGTGGGTGGCGACAACCGCGCGGCTCGCGACGGACGAGAAGGCCGTTCGGCTGTTGGACGCAACCACCGGCGCCGACGCTGGTCGTCTCGCGATGCCGGCGCGCCCGGGGCACTTCGCCTTCGACCGCACCAGCCGGCGAATCGCGGTCGCGTTTCGCGACACGACGGCGGTCGTGTTCGACGTGGCCGCGGTGCGCGTGCGGCCGTGACGCACCACTTCCGCCTGAAGCCGTCGGGCATCGCCGGGGCCGGCGTCGGCGTGTTCGCCACCGCCGACATCGCCGCCGGCACGGTCCTGCACGAACTGTTCGCGGACGACGACGTGCGGTTCGTGCCGTGGGCCGAGTTCGCCGCGCTCCCCGGACCGCCCGAGGTGCGCGAGAACTTCGCCGTCCGCTACGACGACGGCGCCTACCTGCCGCGCGACCTCAACCGCATCAGCGTCGGCTGGTTTCTCAACGACAGCCGCGACCCGAACCTGGCGCACGACGCGGACTACGTCTACTTCGCGCGGCGCGACATCGCCGCCGGCGAAGAACTGCTGATCGACTACGACCAGCTCTGACGCGGTTCCGGTTGACGCCCCCGGGCGCGGCGGTAGCATCCCCCCATGCCCGCGCCCACCGTCTGGTTCAACAAGTACCTCGCCAACACCGGCGAAGTCGCCGCCCGCCTCCGCCGCGACCGCGTGCCGGGCGAGTTCCGCGTCCTCGTCAGCCACCCCCGACCCGGCTACCGCGGCCGCCGCCACGCCGACCACTTTGAAGACGAACCCGACGGCCTCGCCGCCGACCGCTACGTCGAGTTCGCGCTCGACTTCGCCGCACGGCACGGCGTGACACTGTTCTTTCCGGGGCGGAACGTGTTGCCGGTCGCCGCCGCGCACGACCGCTTCGCGGCCGTCGGCACGCGAGTGAGCGCGGCCGGCGACGCGGCGACGATCCGGCTGGTGAACCACAAGGCGAAGCTCGCCGCGGCGGTGGACGACGTGCCCGGCGTGCGGCTGCCGGCGTACGAGGTCGTGACCGACCGCGCCGCCTTCGACGCCGCCTTCGCCCGCCTCCGCGCCCGGCACGCGCGGGTGTGCTACAAGCCGGCTACGTCCGTGTACGGCATCGGCTTCCACGTGATTTCCGAGCACTCCGACCACCCGAACGCGATTACCCTTGCCGACGCACGGGAGCGGTTCGGCGTCGGCCGCTTCGCCGACCTGTTGGTCATGGAGTACCTCCCCGGCCCGGAGCGGAGTGTGGACGCCCTCGCGGTGAACGGCGAACTGGTCGGCGCCGTCGTCCGCCGCAAGGGGCACGGCTGGCAGCTGATCGAGGAGAACCCGCGGCTGGTCGAAGTCGTGCGGCGGTTGGCGGCGCGGCTCGGCCTCACGGGGCTGTTCAACACGCAGTTCCGTGACGCCGGCGGCGAACCGCACCTGCTGGAAATCAACCCGCGGATGTCCGGCGGCCTGCCGCTGACGTTCCGCAGCGGGGTGAACCTGCCGCTGTGGGCGGTGCGGCTGGCGCTGGGCACCGCGACCGTCGCCGACGTTTCCGCCCCGCGCACCGGCTTCCGCGTGCCGCAGCCCGTGCCGGCGCGCTCGACATGACCCGCACCGTCGAACTGCCCTGCGGCACGCTCCGGCTCGTCGTCGAAGCGGCGGACCGGCCGCTCGACCACCTGTGCGGGTTCGCCGCCCGCCGCAGCCGCAAGCGCGGGTTCGTGTTCGTCAGCCGGGTGCTCGGGAAGCACGTCCCGGTTCGCCCGCGCGTCATGGCCGACACGCACGCCCGGCTCGCCGACAAGCTGCGAAACCTCCCCGGACCGGTCGTCGTCGTCGCGCTCGCGGAGACGGCGACGGGCCTCGGACAGGGCGTGTTCGAGGAGCTGCGCCGGCCGGACGCGCTGTTCCTCCACACCACCCGCTACCGGCTGAGCCGGCCGCTCGCGTTCGGGTTCGAGGAGCCGCACAGCCATGCCCCGGAACACCTCCTGTACGAACCCGCCGACGACCTGTTCCGCCGCGCCGAATCGCTCGTGCTGGTGGACGACGAGATCAGCACCGGCCGCACGCTGCTGAACCTCGCCGCCGCGTACCGCCGCCTGAACCCGCGGGGCGCGGCGGTTCACCTCGTCTGCCTCACCGACTGGCTCGGCGCCCGCCGCGCCGCGCTCGCGGCCGAACTCGGCGGACCGGTGACCGTTCACAGCCTCCTCCGCGGCGGGTTCGCGTTCGACCCCGACCCCGCGTTCGACCCCGGCCCGGCCCCCGACGTGACCGGCCGCGGCGACCTCAAGGACGCCCTCCTGCCGACGAACCACGGCCGCCTCGGCGTCCGCGGGCCGCGCGACTACGATCTCGACGCCATGATCGCGGACGCCGGCGTGAAACCGGGCGAGCGCCTTCTGGTACTCGGCAGCGGCGAGTTCGCGCACCCGCCGTTCCGCCTCGCGCGGCGGCTCGAAGAACGCGGCTGGGACGTGCTGTTCCAGTCCACGACGCGATCGCCGCTGGTCGGCGGCGGGGAGCTCGGCGGGGTGCTGGAATTCGCCGACAATACCGGCGACGACATGCCGAACTTCCTTTACAACGTGGCGGGCCGGACCTACGACCGCGTGCTGATCGGCTACGAGACGCGGCCGCTCCCGGCGGCCCACCGCCTCCCCGAGATGCTCGGCGCGACCGTCGTGAACTTCTGAGGGGGCCGGGTGCGCGTCGTCGTGTTCCTCGACCTGGACGGGAGCGTGTTCCAGACGCGCCCCAAGTGCCCGCCGGGCGAACCCG
>DASPHQ010000369.1:0-7832 GCA_035629595.1 Urbifossiella sp.
CTTCGACAGCGCCGCCTTCTCCACGTCGAACAGCCGCAGCGAGCCGTCGTGGCAGCCGGTAGCGAGCACCTTGCCGGTGTCGTCGAAGGCGACCGCGTCCACGAGGTTCGGGTGCGGCATCGTCTTCGTCGGGGCGTCGCCGGCGATCTTGAAGCGGCGGGCGAGCTTGTCGTCGGCGGCGGTAAGGAACTGGCCGTCGGCGAGAAACACGGGGCCGACAGCAGGTGCCGGGTGCGGGTAGCTCTGGAGTGCCCGGCCGAACTCCGGGGACGTCGGCTGGCCGGCGGTGAAGGTGACGTTCCACGCCGCGGCCGCCTTCGTGTTCAGCACGCCGACCAGGGCCGGGGTAGTGGGGTGGAACGCCAGCCCGACGGCGGGCGCCCCGGCGGCAACGCTCCCGACTAGCTTGCCGTCGGCGACGGTGAACAGCTTCACGGAGCCGTCCGCGGCCGACACCGCAAGCCGCTGTCCGTCCTTCGTGAACGCCGCCGCCAGCGCTTCGGCACCCACGTCGAACGCCTTCTCCTTCGTGCCGTTGCCGGTGTTCCAGCTCGTCGCCTCCTTGCCGGGGCCGACGGCGATCACGCGCTCGCCCTGCGGCGACAACGCGATTCCCGCCACCTTCCCGGCGCCGACCACGATGACGCGCTGCACGGTGATGGGATTGATGACGACGCTCTTGTCCGCGCTGGCGGTGACGGCCAGCGGCGCGGCCGGCGACAGGAACGCCCCGCGCACCGGTCCGGCGTGCGCGAACGCCTGATGAACCGCCCCGGTGGCGCTGTCCACCAGCACCGCGAGGTTGTCGGCGCGACCGAGGAGGAGCCGCGTCTTGTCGGCGCTGAACGACAGCGACAGCACATCCGCCGGCTGGGCGAACTTGCCGATTTCCTTGCCGTCGGCGAGCGTCCAGGCGAGCACGTCCTTCCCGGCCGCGGCGGCGAGCGCCAGGCCGTCCTTGCTCAGCGCCAGCGCCGTCGGCACGTTCGCCAGCGGCCCGATCTCGCGCACCGCCTTGTCGGCCTTCGCCGTGTCCCAGACGCGCACCAGCTTGTCGGCGCCGGCCGTCACCAGCTGGCCGCTCGTGGGGTGGAAGAACGCCGCGGTCACCTTGCCGGCGTGGGCCTTGACGGCGAACTTGGTCGCCTTGTCGGCCGGCTGTTTCGGGTCGATCGGCAGCGCCCAGCCCTTCGCCACGCCGTCCGCGCCGGCGGTCAGGAACACCGGCTGCGACGGGTGGAAGCTGACTGCCGTGACACCGCCCGCGGCCGCGGCGGGAACCTCGGCCTTCACCTTCCCCGTGCGGTCCCACATCACGACGGAACCGTCGGCGAGCCCGGCCGCGAGCGTCTGCTGGTCGGGCGACAGGGCCAGTGCCTCGATCGCCGCCTTCGTGGGGCCGAAACTGCCGGCGGGGGCGCCGGTGGCGACGGCGAACAGCGTGGCCGTCTTGTCGGCCGACGCGACCACGGCCGTGGCGCCGTCCGCAGAGGTGACGAGGTGCGTGAGCGCGTCCTTCGCCGCCGGCGGCGCCTTCGGGGCCGGCGGCGGGGGCGCCTGCCACACACGCACCAGCCCGTCGGCCCCGGCGGTGTACGGGAGGGCGTTGGCGGTGTTCACCGCGAAGCCGGTCAGGTCGGCGGTTCCAGTCAGGTAGCTGGCGACCGCCTTCCCGTCGGCCGGTGTCCAGAAGCGGACCGTCTTGTCGGCCCCGGCGGACACGAGGAACCCGTTGTTGACGCTGAACCCGAGCCCGATCACGGGGCCGGTGTGCCCCTTCAGCTCGACGGCCCCCTTCTCCTCGCCCTTCGGGTAGAGCTTGATGGTGCCGTCGGCCCCGCCGACCGCGAACGTCACGCCGTCCGGCGACACGGCCACAGCCTTGAGCGCGGCGGCGGCCGCGAACGTCTTAACCGGATTCGGCGTCGGCACGTCCCAGACGAGCGCCTTGTTGTCGGCCCCGCCGCTGACGAGCTGGTCGCCCTGGAGCGAGAACGCGACGGAGAGCACCTGCGCCGTGTGCCCCTTGTCGCCGCCGTAGACGCGAAGCTCCTTGCCGGTCGCGGCGTCCCACAGGCGGACGGACTTGTCGAAGCTGCCGGTGGCGATCAGCGTCCCGTCGGGGCTCACCGCCACGGCCGCGACGGTGTCCGTGTGCCCCTTCAGCACGCCGACCACGTCCGCGGCCGGCGGCTGACCCGACGAGCTGACGGTGAGGAACCCGAAGGCGAAGGCGAGGGGCACGGCGAGCCGGCGCGGGAGGGGCATGGAACGTCCGGGGAAGGGGGCGGGGGCGGGCGTGGCTGGTGGGGAGCAGTGTCGCACCCGCGGCCAGCGGCGTCAACGAGGCGGTCACACATCGATTTTTCATTTTCCCGATTGACACGACCAAGGGTGGAGGTGATGGTGGGATAGCGGTTGAAATCCGCGCCTCGCGGCCGGCCGCCTGCCGGCGTTCCCACCTGCCCCGTTCGTCCTCACTTTTCAGGGGTCCGTCATGCTGCGGTTCAACGGCTCGGCCCGCGCGTTCTGCGACGGCGTCTCACGGCGGAACTTCCTCCAGGTCGGCGCCTTCGGGGCCGGGCTGACGCTCGCGGACATGCTCCGCGCCCGCGACGCCCAGGCCGCCGCCGCCGCGACCCTCCGCCAGCCGACCCGGTCGCAGAAGTCGGCGATCATGATCTATCTGCCGGGCGGCCCCAGCCACATGGACATGTACGACCTCAAGCCCGACGCCCCCGCCGAGTACCGCGGCGAGTTCCGGCCGGTCGACACGAACGTCCCCGGCGTCCGCATCTGCGAGCACTTCCCGCTGCAGGCGATGATGTGGGACAAGCTCGCCGTCGTCCGCACCGTCGTGTCGGTGGACGAGCACAGCGACTCGCTGGTCATGACCGGCTACCCCGACCGCGTGAACCGCACCGCCGACCACCCGTCGCTCGGGGCCGTGGTCAGCAAGCTCCGCAGCCAGGACGCGACGCCGGTGCCGCCGTTCGTCAGCCTGCGCGGCATGAGCCGCGGCAGCGAGCCCGGCTACCTCGGCATCGCCCACCGGGCGTTCACCCCGGGCGGCCCGGGGAACGCCAACCTCCGCCTCGCCAACAACGTCACCGAGCAGCGGCTCGACGCCCGCCGCGACCTGCTCACGAGCTTCGACGACACCCGCCGCGACATCGACGCCACCGGCACCATGCGCGGCATGGACGCGTACACCGAGCGGGCGATCGAGATGGTGACCGCCGGCGTCGTCCGCAACGCCCTCGACCTCTCGAAGGAGCCGCAGGCCGGCCGCGACAAGTACAAGGGCGTCGAGCAGTTCCTGACGGCCCGGCGGCTCGTGGAGGCGGGCGTGGGTTGCGTGACGCTGTCGATCGGCGGGTGGGACACGCACGGGCAGAACTTCCAGACGCTGAAGCGGCAGCTGCCGCTGGTGGACAAGGGGATCGCGACGCTGATCCAGGACCTGCACGCCCGCGGCATGCAGGACGACGTGGTGACGGTGATGTGGGGCGAGTTCGGTCGGACGCCGAAGGTGAACATGAACGCCGGCCGCGACCACTGGAGCCCGGTGATGGGCGCCCTGGTGGCCGGCGGCGGGCTGCGGATGGGCCAAGCGGTCGGCGTCACCACGGCGAAGGGGGAGCGGCCGCGGGACCGGCCGTACAGCGCCCCGGCCGTGCTGAGCACCGTCTACCGCGCCCTCGGCATCGACCCCGGCATGACATTCCCGAACGGCTCCGGCCGGCCGATGTACGTCCTCGACGAGCGCGAGCCGGTCCGCGAGCTGCTCGGCTGATCGCGGGCGAAGCCCGGGGACGGCCGTCCCCGGGCTTTGAGGTTGCGCACTACCATGACGGGATGATCTCCACGCTCCGCCTCGCCGCCGTGGCCCTCGCGCTGGTCGTGGCCGGGTGCAACTCGAACAGCACGAACAAGATCGTCGGCCGCTGGCGGGCCGACATCACGGACGCCCCCATCGGCCCGAACGGCGCGGCCGAAGTCGTCTGGGAGTTCACCGAGGACGGCACGTTCACCGTCTTTCGCGTCGTCCCGGGGCGGCCGCCGCCGAATGCGGACAAGGTTTCGGCCGGGCGGTACCTGCTCAGTACGGGCGACAGCGTGACGCTCACGAACCTCGACCCGCCGCTCGGCGGCAAGACGAAGGCGACCGAGCGAATCGTGATCGACGGCGATACGATGATAGTCGGTGGCCGCGGCAAGGATCCGACGTACCGGTTCACCCGGCTGCAAGAGTAGCCCCCGCCCGAAAGCTCGCCCCCCGCCCCGCTCACAAGTCCGCAGGTGCAACCATGTCCCGCACGATTCTCGCGCTCGTCGCAGTCGCGGCCTTGGCTGCTCCCGCCGCCGCCCAGACAACGTACTCCGCCGTCACCCCGCACCCCGCGCAACTGCGGCTGCGCGGCACCGACGACGCGCCTCAGTTACTCGTCACCGGCCGACAGGCCGATGGCCGCGACGTGGACCTGACTGCCGCCGTCACCTACACGGTCTCCGACGCTAAGGTCGCACGCGTGGACGCCGCCGGCCGCGTCTTCCCCGTCGGCAACGGTACCGCCGAGATCACCGCGACCGTCGGCACGCACACTGTCCGCGTGCCAGTCACCTGCACGGACATGGACCGGCCGCTGCCGATCAACTTCGCCAACGCCGTGGTGCCGATTCTCACCCGCCTCGGTTGCAGCAGCGGCGGCTGTCACGGGAAGATCGCCGGGCAGAACGGCTTCCGCCTGTCCCTGCTCGGGTTCGAGCCGCAGTTCGACTACGAGAACCTCCTCAAGGAGGGCCGCGGCCGTCGCGTCTTCCCGGCCAACCCCGAGGAGAGCCTCCTGCTGACGAAGGCCACGGGCAAGGCGCCTCACGGCGGCGGCAAGAAGATGGAGCCGGGCGGCGAGGAGTACAAGATCGTCCGCCGCTGGATCGCGTCCGGCCTCCCCTACGGCAGCCCGACCGACCCGACCGTGACCCGCGTCAGCGTGTTCCCCGAGACCCGCGTCATCGACCGCAAGGGGCGGCAGCAGCTGGCCGTGTACGCCCACTACTCGGACGGCACCACCGAGGACGTGACCCGACGGGCGCAGTTCGAGAGCAACGACACCGAGGTCGCGACCGTGAGCGAGGCCGGGCTGGTGAACAGCCTGAACGTGACCGGGCAGGCCGCGGTGATGGTCCGCTACCAGGGGAACGTGACGGTGTTCCGAGCGGTCGTGCCGCGCCCCGGCGCCGCCCCGGCGTTCGAGTTCGCCGCCCGCACCGTGGTCGATGGGCACACCGAGAAGAAGTGGCGCGACCTGGGCATCAGCCCGTCCGAGCTCTGCACCGACGAGCAGTTCATCCGCCGCGTCACGCTCGACCTGACCGGCACCATTCCCGACGCCGCCGCGGTGACGGCCTTCGCCGCCGACCGCGACCCACAGAAGCGCGACAAGCTGATCGACCGGCTGCTCGAAACGCCGGAGTACGCGTACTTCTTCGCCAACAAGTGGGCCGACGTGCTGCGGGTGAAGCGGCGCAACCTGCCGCAGCGGGCCGCGGGCACGTTCGCGTTCCACGAGTGGATTCGGGAGGCGGTCGCCACCGACCGGCCGTACGACCAGTTCGTCCGCGGCATCGTCACCGCCAGCGGCGACGAGCACCGCAACCCGCCGACGTTCTGGTTCCGCGAGGTCGCCACGCCCGAGAACTTCGTGGACGACATCAGTCAGGTGTTCCTGGGTCAACGCCTGGCGTGCGCGAATTGCCACCACCACCCGTACGAGAAGTGGAGCCAGGACGATTATTGGGGGCTGGCCGCGTTCTACGGCCGCGTCGGCAAGAAGAACGTGGCAATCCCCGGCCAGCAGAACCAGGGGCAGCAGGGCGGGCGGCAGGTGATCTTCACCAAGACGGCCGGCAGCGTCACGAACAAGCGCACCGGCGCCGCCGCCGAGATGCGGCCGCTCGAGGGCGCGGTGGTGAAGGCCGGCGGCGAGGACGACCCGCGGCACCAGTTCGCCGACTGGATGACGAGCCCGAAGAACCCGTTCTTCGCGAAGGCGGTGGCGAACCGCTACTGGGCGCACTTCTTCGGCCGCGGCATTGTGGACCCGCTCGACGACATGCGCGTGACCAACCCGCCGTCGAACCCCGAACTGCTCGACGCGCTGGCAAAGAATCTGACCGACAACAACTACAGCCTGAAGGCGCTGATCCGCACGATCTGCCGCAGCCGGACGTACCAGTTGAGCAGCAACCCGAACGAGTTCAACGCCGAGGACAAGGCGTCGTTCGCCCGCTACTACCCGCGGCGGCTCCAGGCCGAGGTGCTGTTCGACGCCGTGGGGCGCTTGACGAACAGCCCCGCCGGCTTCGCCGGTCTGCCGGGCGACCGGTTCGCGCCGAGTCGGGCGATCATGCTGCCGGACGAGTCGTTCGCGAGCTACTTCCTCGACGTGAGCGGCCGGCCGCAGCGGATCAGCGCGTGCGAGTGCGAGCGGGTGAACGAAGCGAGTCTGGCGATGAGCCTCCACCTGCTGAACTCGAACGACGTGCAGGACCGCATCGCCCGCGCCGGCGGCCGGGCCGACGTGCTGAGCCGCGACCCGCGTCCCGACGCCGAGAAGGTGGAGGAGCTGTTCCTGCTGGCCCACGCCCGCCGGCCGACGGCCGAGCAGTTGCGCGTGGCGGTGGACCACATCACCCGCGCGACGACGCCCGCGGCGAAGAAGCAGGCCTACGAGAACATCGTGTGGGCGCTGCTGAACAGCAAGGCGTTCCTGTTCAACCAGTGACTTCTTGTTCTGCCGCTTGCGGCGGTGCAACGCCGCAAGCGGCGGAAACCTAAAGCCGATACAATACACTCTCCCACCCCCGAGGGCTCCCATGACCCCCGACACCACCTCCCGCCGGACGTTCCTGGCCGGGTCCGCCGCGGCCGTCTCGCTCCTGCCGACCGCGGCCTACGCCGCCGGCAACGACACCATCCGCGTCGGCCTCGTCGGCTGCGGCGGCCGCGGTACCGGCGCCGCCAGCCAGGCGCTCCAGGCCGACCCGAACGTCAAGCTCGTGGCCATGTGCGACGCTTTCCAGGACCGCCTCGACAGCAGCCTCCGCGAGTTGCGCAACATCCGCGCCATCGCCGGCAAGATCGATGTCACCCCCGAGCGCTGCTTCGACGGCTTCGACGGCTACCAGCGCCTCCTCGGCAGCGGCGTCGACGTGGTGCTGCTCTGCACCCCGCCCGGGTTCCGGCCGCAACACCTGCGAGCCGCGATCCAGGCCGGCAAGCACGTGTTCTGCGAGAAGCCCGTGGCCGTGGACGCGACCGGCGTCCGCTCGGTGATCGACACCGCCCGGCTGGCCCGCGAGAAGAACCTCGGCCTCTGCTCCGGCTTCTGCTACCGCTACGACCAGGCGAAGCGCGAGACGGTGAAGCGCGTCCACGACGGCCTGATCGGCGACGTGCAGGCCATGCACATCACCTACCTCACCGGCACGCTGTGGCACCGCGGCGAGAACCCGAACTGGTCGGAGATGGCGTACCAGATGCGCAACTGGTACTACTACACGTGGCTCAGCGGCGACTTCATCGTCGAGCAGCACTGCCACAACTTCGACAAGGCGGCGTGGGTGTTCAAGGGCGAGATGCCCGTCGCCTGCACCGCGGTCGGCGGCCGCCAGGTCCGCACCGACCCGAAGTACGGCCACATCTACGACCACTTCGCGGCGACGTTCGAGTACCGCAGCGGGGCGAAGCTGTTCTCCCACTGCCGGCAGATGGCCGGGTGCAACGGCGACGTGAACGACCACGTCTTCGGCACGAAGGGGCAGGCCCA
>DASPHQ010000370.1:0-3355 GCA_035629595.1 Urbifossiella sp.
CGCGCGGACGCCGCCGGGCACGTCGCCGCGGCGCTCGCGGCGTGGTCGAAGCGCGACCCGGGCGGGAACGACCTCGCCTTCTGGCGGCAGCACCGCGAAGGCTTCACCAGCCCGGCGGCGTTCGCGCAGGTGATCGCGGCCCTGAACCGCCACGGCGAGTGGAAGGCCGGCATGGGCCTCCTGATGACGTGGCTGTCCGTGAGCGACGCGGTGCTGCTCGAAGACCCGTCGGCGTCGTTCGACGACCTGGCCGAGAAGTGGCTGGCCGGCGTCGTGAACGCGGCCGCGGTTCCGCCGGCGGAGCGGGCCGCGCTGGTGCGGCGCTTCTTCGAGCTGCTGGAGGTGAACGCCGAGGAGAAGTTCACCCCTGCCGACGAGTGGCTCCCCGGCGCGATGCCGACCGACGACGGCTACGACGACGAGGAGGATGACGACGACGACACGTTCGCGTCGGCCTACGAGGGGATGACGTTCCAGGACTCGGCCGACGACGGCGAGGAGGGTGCGGTCGCGGACGGCACCCCGCGGGCGGGCGGCGACTTCTCGCTGGAGGGGGACGCGGACGACCTCGAGACGCGGCTCAAGTTCTTCCACATGGTGGCCCGCCTGTGGCGCGTCGCGGCCCGGCCCGAACTTTGGGGCCGCGGCGACCCGGACGCTCACGACACCCTCGCCGGCTGGCTCGGCGCCGCGCGGCGGAGCCGGGCGGCGCTGGCGCGGTTCCTCGACCGGGTGCGCGAGATCGCCGTCCCCGAGCCGATCGGCGGGCACGAGGGGATGATCGAGTTCGACCGCCGCCGGGCGCTGAAGGGGCACCTCCTCGACCTCGGCGTCGCCACCTGCGTCGAGGCCGGGCGGGCGGCGCTGGCGCTGTCGGCGGTGCTGGCCGCCGGCGGCGAACTCGCCGCGCCCGGCGGCGCGACCGCGGACGCCCCCGCCGACCCCGCCGCGCCGCCGGACTGGGAACCGCTGTTGATTCCGGTGGAACGCGCCATCGCGACGCGGGACGCGAACCAGGTGCGCCGGCTCCTTCCGGCCTTCGTGACCCGCTTCCGCGGCGAGCCGCTGCTGTACTGCCCGCCGTCGGACGGCGGGCAGCCTGCGCAGGTGCTGCGGGCACAAACCGCGCTCCACGCGCTCGAAGACCTCCTGACGCGGCTGCCGCGACTCGGCCTGCTCCGCGAGACGTTTCACCTGACGAAGCTCGCCCGCACGATGGAGTGGAACAGCCCGCCGGCCGGCCGCCGCGTCAGTAGCTTCGACCAGCTGTTCCGCACCGCCCTGGTCGGCGTCGTGGACACGCTCCTCGCCTCGGCCCCGGGTTGGGGGAGCGACGGCGGGGCCGATGGGCCGCTGGCCGCGATGCTGTTCCGCATCGCCGACGAGTTCCAGAAGCTGTGGGTCGAGCACAGCCAGTCGCTGCGGCTGTCGGTGCTCGAGGCGGTGGCCGACGACGCCGACTGGGATGCGGTGCGCGGGTTCGTCGGCCGGTACGGCAGCGACCTGTTCACGGTGCCGTTCCTGGGTCTGTCAAACATGCGCGGCATCCTGGCGCGCGGGGTGGCGGCGTGGCTCGACCACGAGGCCGAGTTCGCCGACCCCGACCGCCGCCCGCGCCTCGTGGACGACTGGGAGGACGGCAAGCTCGACAAGGCGCGGACGGCGCGCGCGGCCGAGCTGGTGCTGCAGGCGCTGGTCGAGCACTACGACGAGTACCGCGACTACAACACGACGACGACGCAGAGTGACTACGGGGAGAACATCCACATCCTGCTGGACTTCCTCCGGCTGAAGGTGAAGTACGACCGCGCCGCGTGGCGGATGCGGCCGTTCGCGCTGGCCCACGAGGTGCTGTGCCGCCGCGGCCAGGACGCGCTCGCGGCCCGCTGGCGCGAGACCATCCAGAACCGCACCCGGAAGCACGCCGACGAGATGCTGGACGAACTCGCCAAGCGGGAGGCGCGCTACGCGGTGCGGCTGCGGACCGTGCGCGACCGGCTGGAGGAGCGGTTCCTGCTGCCGCTGGAGATCGACCGGGCCGCGGCGCAGGTCGGCCCGGCGGCGGAGGCGGCGAAGGCCGGGGAAGGGGAGGAGAGTGCGGCGTTCGTGCGGCTGCTGGTGGCGGTGTCGCCGCTGCGCGACACGGTCAGCGGCGTAGGGCTCGAAGTACCGGCGTGGGTGCGGCGGCTCGAGGACGCGCTACGCCAGTCGCGCGACCCCGACGCCGAGAGCGAGGGGGGGGTGGTGCCGCTGCCGCTCGACTTCGCGGAGCTGAAGCGGCAACTGCAGGAGTGGGACCGGCCGCTGGGGGAGTGACACGGCGGAAGTATTCGCGTTCTTGGCGAACGGCCGGCGTCAGCCGGCTGGTCGGGGTAGCAAGTGCCTGGACGTTCCACCAGCCGGCTGACGCCGGCCGTTCGCCCGGAGAAACCCATGACTTCGCCACCGATGCTGACCTACTTCGCGCGACATACGGACAAGCTCGACATCGATGTGGTGTCACGTCAGGCGTTGTGGGACCGGCAACTCATCGCCGTCCATTACCCGCACAGCAAGGCCGGGACGCTGGACCTTGACGCGACCGACAACGCAAGTTTGGACCCGAGCGACTACGCTGGGTCTGCCCGCGGGGCGATCCGTGCATTGAACGACCTCTCGCGTGATGGTGGTTACATTTACGCCGAGTACGCCGGTCAGGATTGTCTCGTGGGCGTGGTTGAACGCGGAACGCCCATTGTGAGACTCGCTAGCGCATGGGGTTCTCGGTACGGTCACGCGGGTCGTCCGACCGTTCTAAAGACACTCCAGCTGTCGAAGGTGAAACGGATTAGCAAGGCCGACTCCGCCGCGATCGTCGTTGGCCGCCCTCGTATGGGAACGTTGCAAAAGTGGCCGCGGGCGGGGAAGCTCATCGAGAACCTTGTCAACGGAGTGCGGTCGGAGCAGACCATCGTTGCCCTGACGACCGACCTGCAGGAGGTGCTTTGCGCCGAATTCCTACGGCTGCCAGCCGTTGAAGCACTTGGCCTGCCGCGTCTCGTTCACCAGTTGTTGCCGATCGGCCGGACGATGCGCCACATCGACCTACTAGGACTCGCCGCCGACGGAAGGCGATTGTTCGCGCAGGTGACTCACTATTCACTGGCCGACGCAGGGAAAAGCTCGCCCTCTTGAAGGGCTATGGCGGCCAGGAAGAAGCACATCTCCTGCTGTTCTGTCAGGCGGACCAAATCAGGTCGGAAAGTGGCGTGACGGTCGTTCCCTACGCGGTCGTCGAGAAGGTGTTTCGAGATTCCCCGCTCGGCGCGGGCTGGTTTCAGATGGTCGTATCCGGTGCGTCGCCACCGGCAGCGCA
>DASPHQ010000371.1:0-6953 GCA_035629595.1 Urbifossiella sp.
GGCGGTGCCGCCGCCTGGCCGGCGATCCGGCTACCGTCAAGGGGGCCGTCGGGTTCCGCTGGGCGGCCCGGATGGAACGGTAAACCTTCAATGCAAGACGGTATTACCCCTTGATCACGCCGACCGGGCGCATCCGCGCCACCTTCCGCGACAGGTTCGCCTCGTGGACCACGTCCACGACGTGATCGACGTTCTTGTACGCGGACGGCTGTTCCTCCGCGAGCCCCATCCGGCTCGCGGCCATCGCGATCACCCCGCGGGCCTCCAACTCCTTCTCGATCTTCCGGCCCGTCGCGTTCATCTTTGCCGCGGTCCGGCTCATCGCCCGACCGGCGCCGTGGCAGGTGCTGCCGAACGTCCGCTCCATGCTCCCGGCCGCGCCGACCAGCACCCAACTCGCCCGCCCCATGTCGCCGGGGATGATCACCGGCTGGCCCACGGCGCGGTACACGTCCGGCAGCTCCGGGTGGCCCGCCGGGAACGCCCGCGTCGCCCCCTTGCGGTGAACCCAGACCTTCTTCGTCTTCCCGTCCACGACGTGCTGCTCGAGCTTGGCGATGTTGTGCGCCACGTCGTAGAGGAGCTCCATCCCCAAATCCTGCCACTTGCGGCCGAACTCGGCGGCGAACACCTCGCGGGCCTGCTGCATGAGCAGCTGCCGGTTCGTGAACCCGTAGTTGGCCGCGGCCCGCATGGCGGCGATGTACTTCTTCCCCTCCGGCGACTCGGCCGGGGCGCAGGCCAGCTGCCGGTCGGGAAGGGTGATGCCGTACTTCGCCGGGCAGTTGCGGAACACCGCGAGCGCGTCGTCGCACACCTGGTAGCCGAGGCCGCGGCTGCCGCTGTGGATCATCACGCACACCTGGTTCAACTCCAGCCCGAACACCTTCGCCACGTCGGCGTCGAACACCGAGTCCACGACCTGCACTTCGAGGAAGTGGTTGCCGCTGCCGAGGGTGCCGCACTGCTCGGCCCCGCGCTTCACGGCGTGGTCCGACACCTCGTCCGGGTCGCCGTCGGGGATGAGGCCGTTGGCCTCGGTGTGCGTCAGGTCGCGCGGCACGCCGAGGTCGCGGTCGATGACGAACCGCGGCCCCTGCGCCATGAGCCGGCGCGTTTCGGTGGAGTCGAACTTGTACTTCCCGCCCTTGCCGGCGCCGGCCGGGATCGTGTGGAACAGCCCCTTCACGAGGCTGCGGACGTGCGGCTTCACCTCGTCCCAGAACAGGTTCGTTTTGACGAGCCGGACGCCGCAGTTGATGTCGTAGCCGACGCCGCCGGGGGAGATGACGCCGCCCTCGGCCGGATCAGTGGCGCAGACTCCGCCGATGCAGAAGCCGTAGCCCCAGTGGATGTCCGGCATCGCCAGGCTCGCCCCCTGGATGCCGGGGAGCGTGGCGACGTTCGCCACCTGGTCGGGTGCCTGGTCCTTCTTCACCGACTCGATGAGGGCTTCGTTGGCGAAGATGAGCCCGTCCACGCGCATGTCGGGGCGGTAGCTCTTGGGGATGCGGTAGCAGCAGGAATCGACCTGCTCCAGCGGGCCGGCGTAGGCAGCTTTCATGAGTTCTCAGTTGTCAGTGGTCAGTTCTCAGTCGGACAAGCAGTCGGTGGTTCGGCTGACCACTGACAACTGACAACTGACGACTCCCTAGATGTCCACGATCACCTCGGCCCGCCACCCGCCCTCGACCGGCTCGACGGCCAGCTCGTGGTAGGTGATCGCCTTCACCTCGTGGTTCAGCAGATGCCGTTCCGGGTCGAACGGTTCGCCGAATGCGATCGCCGTCAACCCGGTGTCGAGAATCTTGACCTCGAACTCGGAGTAAACTTCTTTCCCCGCGTCGAACAGGTACAGCAGGTGCCGCAACCAGTCGAACATCAAGAATTCGCGGTCGGTCCCGTCGATCAGGACTGTCGTCTCGTGTTTCGGGGCGATCGATGATGGGTCATCGACGATTGCCGTGAACAAACACTTCGCCATCTCGGCGAACAGGGTGTCGAGTTCGGGCGCGGTGGCGCGCAGGCCGAGGTCGGCGGTGTGCTCGAACAGCTCGTACATACCGGCAGCATACCCGGCCCGCGGGGGTCGTGCCACGGACAGGGGGCGGCGCGACCGGGTTCGCGGATTCGGGCCGTGCCGCGATCGGGACGAGTGCTAAGGGGGCAGAGGGGATATGGCTCGCTCACCCGGCTGGGTTGCGGGGGCGTCGGACGTAGTGTGCGCGGACGACAAGTACGAGGTGGTCGTCGGGGTGAACCTCGTAAATCACCGTGAGAACCGGGTCGCAATAGATCCGCGTCCCGTCCTCGCGCGACTCGCCGTACGACTCAGGGTCGCGGGTCAGTTCAGCGGTCACCCGGTCCATCGCTTCAAAGACCGTGTCGCTACTCTCACCGCGTGCCCCCAAGTCGATCAGGAGATGACCGAGCCACACCGGACGGACGGTGTAGAGCCAGACGACCCGGTAGGACGGCGAGGTCATGCGGCCCCCTTGCCCCGGATCATCGCGTCCAATGCCCGACCGTAAGCGATCAGTTCTTCGGTCGATACGGCCGCCGCGATGTCGGCCGGCGTCGCGCGCGGGCCGGGTGGGCCGAACACCTTGTCGCAGTAGATGTCGAACATCTCGCGGAACAGGTCCGGCGGGAGTACCACTGCTACCCGCTCGCCGGCGTCGTTACAGACCTCGGCCGGATACCCGCCGCCCGCCAAGGCCGCGAGGAACTCGGGCGACGAAGGGAGCTTACGCATGGTTCGCACCAGGGGTTTAGGGATATTCTACCACCGGAGGACGGCGGTGCCCCACGCCAGGCCGGCGCCGAAGCCGCTCAGCAACACGATGTCGCCCTCCTTCACCCGGCCCTCGGCGGCGGCCTCGTCCAGCGCGATCGGGATGCTCCCCGCCGACGTGTTGCCGTACTTCTCCAGGTTGTTGAACACCTTGCTCCGCGGGATGTTCAGCACGTCGATCGCGGCGTTGATGATGCGGATGTTCGCCTGGTGCGCCACGTACAGGTTCACGTCCGCGGTCGTCAGCCCGGCCGCCTTCAGTACGTCCTCGATGGTGTCGCACAGGATGTCCACCGCCCACCGGAACACGGCCTTCCCGTCCATGTACATGAAGTGCTTGCCGGCGATGATGTCCTCGGGCGTCGGAGGCCGCCGGCTGCCGCAACTCTCCCGCTGGAGGAGCGGGCCGCCCGACCCGTCGGACCCCATGCTGTACGCCAGGAAGCCCTGGTCCGGCCGGCCCGGCTCCACGAACACGGCCCCGGCCCCGTCGCCGAACAGCGGGTACGTCTTGATGTCGTCCGGGTTCAGCACGCGGCTGTTGGTGTCGCCGCCGATCACCAACGCCCGGTCGCTCACCCCGGCCTTCACGTAGGCGGCCGCGGTGATGAGCGCGTACATGAAGCCCGCGCACGCCGCCTCCACCTCGATCGCCGGCCCGATCAGCCCGAGCCGGTCCTGTACCAGACACGCGGTCGAGGGGAACGACATGTCCGGGGTGAAGGTGCCGAGCACCAGCAGGTCGCAGTCCGGGGCGGACTTGCCGGTCTTGGCGAACAGGTCGGTCGCGGCGGCGACGCACAGGTCGGACGTGGCCTGGTGGGGGGCGGCGTGGCGGCGCTCGAGGATGCCGGTCCGCTTGACGATCCAGTCCGAGTCGAAGCCGAGCCGGGCGTGGAGGTGGTCGTTGCCCACCACCATGTCCGGGACGTACTTGCCGGTGCCGACCACCTTCACCCCGAGCAGAGTCTTGGGCTTCGGAAGCGGCTGGGTGCGTTGGGTCGTCATCGGCACGGCTTCCACCGGCGGGGAGGGTGAATCCCCACATTATAGGAACGCGGCCGCGCTCACCGGTCGGCCCCGCTGGCGAGGTAGCGCAGCAACCCCGACACGCACCGCCCGGCGGCGTCGACCCGCAGGTCGCCGTCGGACGGGCTCAGGTGGAAGCCGCCGATCAGGACGTTGGCCCGGAACGTGTTCTCGAAGTGCCGGGTGTTCGGCTCGTCGTACTGGAGGCCGCCGACGAACCGGGCCGCGTCCTGCGCCGCCTGCCGGTAGCGCTCGGCCCGGGGTACGTCCGCGGTCCGGGCCGTGACCTGGTAGGCCCAGCCGAGCGCGGCGAGGCACGCCGCCGAGTCGCACGTCGGTTCGGTGTCGGTAGGTTGACCGTTCACGACACCCCGGAAGCCGCCCGACCACGTGGGGTTGCGCGGGAACGCGGGCGGGTACTGGAGGCCGCACAGCCAGTCGGCCAGTTCCAGGGCCGCGGCCCCGGCCTCGGTGTGGTTGTGCTGCAAGCGGAGTTCGGCGAACGCCGGGAGCAGCGTGGCGGCCAGCAGCGGGTGCGGCGCGGCCCGGAACGCGGCCCGGTAGAACGCCATCCCCTTAACCGCGATGTCCGCCTTCGACGGGTCGGGTCGGGCCACGGAGTTCGCAACGAGCGCGGTGAGCGCGTACCCGGGGTACTCGTTCGCACCGGCCGGATCGGGCCCGTCGGCGTAGTGGATCGAGCCGTCATCCGGCCGGCACTGCTTGCGGAGGAAATGGCACAGCCGGTCGGCTTCCGCGAGCAACCGCTCGTCGGCCCCCGGCAGTGCGTAGATCGCCAGCGCCAGCACGGCCGCGAAGCCGACGCGGTTGCAGCCCGCGGAAGTCGGAACGCGGCTGGCGGGGTCGGCCGGGTCCGGGCGGGTGGAAGCGAGAAGCGTCAGGATCGATTGGCTGGCGACGGCGGCGGAGCGGTCGTCGCCGGTGAACTTCGCGGCCTGGGCGAGGGCCAGCGCCCCGTGGGCCTGCCGCAGGTCGGTGTCGCCCTCCATCGCCTGCCGGACCGCGGGGCGGTAGCCGTGCAGGAACCGGCCCTGAGCCTGGTTCATCCGCACCAGCCAGTTCGCCCCCGTCGCCACGCCGCTCACGGCCTGCTGCGTCGGCGCCGGGAACACCGTGAGCGGCTCGTACTTGCTGATCGGCGCTTCGGTCGCGGCTGCGGGGAGCGGGGCCGGCGGCTGCGCCACCGCGACGGCGGCGAGTGCGAGAAGGGCGAGGGAAAGGGTGGTGCGTCGCATCGCCGAGCCTCCGTGCCGGTAACGGCGCGGATGCTAAACGAACCGGCCGCGGGCACGCAATGGGAACGTGCCGCGGCCGGGTGTGCGATTCGGTCGTACTCACGCGGTCGGCGCCGGCGTCGGCTCCGACTTCGGGGCTTCCGCGGGCGGCTGCTCGCCGGCGCCGAGGATGTGCTTGATCCGGCACTTCACGTAGTGCTGGGTGTGACCCTTCAGCCGGCGGTAGTTCTTCCGCCGGCGGAACTTCTGGATGATCGACTTGATCTTGGTCAGCTCGGCGACCTCGGCCACGACGCGGGCGCCCTCGACCAGCGGCTGGCCGATCAGCGTCGCGGCGCCGGTGTTCAGCAGCAGCACCTTGCCGAGCTCGATCGTGTCGCCGGGCTGCACGTCCCGGTAGTCGATCGTCACAAACCCGTTCGGCTCCGCCCGGTACTGGCGGCTGCCGTCCTCGAAGATCGCGTACATGGTCCTACCTGGCGAATGCGGCTACGCTCGTGCTAAGACGGAGATTCTAGAACCGCCCTACCCGCCCGGCCACCGGGAATCTCGATCGGGCTGGTCCGTCGGGTCGGCGGCCGGGTAGACTTCCGCACTCACCGCGGAGGGATCGGGATGCGGAAGCCGTGGCGCGGGTTCCTGGCGGCGGCGGTCGCGGCCCTGATAGTCGGCGTGCCGCTCGTCTATTCGGCGAGCCGCCAACACCACCGGCGGAACTTCCGCGTCGTCGAGGACGGCGTCCTCTACCGCAGCGGTCAGCTCACCCCCGCAGGGCTCGCGGCCGCCATCGACGATTTTGGCATCCGCACGGTCGTCAGCCTGCGCACGAACCGCGACCCCGGCGGCCCCAACCCCGACGCCTGGGAGGAGGATCTCTGCGCCGCCCGCCGGTTGACGCACGTCCGGCTCGTCCCGAAGGTGTGGGGCGTGGACGAGAAGGGCGAGGTGCCGGCGGACGCCAACGTCCGCCGCTTCGTCGAGGTGCTGGACGACCCCAAGAATCACCCGGTCCTCGTCCACTGCTTCGCCGGCATCCACCGCACCGGCACGCTGGTGGCCGTGTTCCGCATGGAGCGCCACCGCTGGCCGGCCGACCGCGCCATCGCCGAGATGGAGTACTGCGGCTTCGACCCCGAGGACATGCACGAACACATCGCTGGCTACCTTCGGAGCTACCGCCCGCGGTGGCGGAGCGAGTAGCGGTGGCGGCGGATTCCCGCTAGAGTAAAACCGCCGCCGGCCCGGTGATGGAACTGGTAGACATGCAGGCCTTAGAATCCTGTGCCGAAAGGTGTGGGGGTTCGAGTCCCCCCCGGGCCACTCCTCCAACCCCCACCCGTCCCATGATCCCCACCCACCTCCGGGCCGTGGTCGCGGCCTTCGCCGTCGGGCTCCTCGGCGTCGTGCTGCTCGGGCCGGTCCACGGCCAGTCGCCCGGCACCACGCCCGCACCTGACCCGGTCGGCCGCCCGAAGGTGTTCCAGGAAGGGAAGGGGCCGGCGGTCGCCGTCTGGCACGACGGCAACTGGTGCCTGGCGCTGACTACCAACAAGAAGAACAAGGGCGACGTGTTCACCGGCAGCGTCCGGGCCGACAAGGGGCCGCTGCTCGGCGTGTTCGACAAGCTGGATAAGGGGAAGGACGGCAAGGGGGACTGGATCTTCCCGCACAAGGACGGCGGCGGGTTCGACTTCCGGTTCGCCAACTTCGGGGGGATCGACCGGACGCAGTTCAAGGCCAGCCCGGGGGCGACCAACATCACGTTCAACGTACAGGTGAACGGCCAGCCGGCGCCGCAGTTCGTGCTGATCGGGAAGGCGGGCAAGCACCCGGAGAAGGTGCCGTTCAGCCTCCCGGCGTTCCCGTAACAACGA
>DASPHQ010000372.1:0-2489 GCA_035629595.1 Urbifossiella sp.
CTCAGCTCCACAGGATTCAAGTTCACCGGCTCCAGGGCGCTGCCGTGCGTCCACCCGTTCGGCAGCGTGAGGGTGAGGCGGAACGGCGTGTCCATCGCCTTCGCGGCCTTCGGGTAGACGAGCAGGTCGCAGAAGTTCAGCACTGCGAGCCGCCCGGACGCGACGGTGTTCTGCCGCGCCGGCGGCTCGTTCAGCCCCGGCAGGAGCAGGTCGAACGCGACCTCCAAAGTCTTCGCACCCTCGGGCACGGTGAGGTTCACCGCGTGCGGGTCGGCCGGGTCGCGGAGCCACGGCACGTCCGCACCGTTGGCCCTCACGCGGAACCCGGCCACATCGGCCAGCGGGGTCGTCGGGCCGTGAGTGCCGGGCACCCACTTCGGGTAGTAGAGGGTGAGTAGTCCGGGCCGGACCGGGATGTCGAGTCGCGAGCGGATGATGCGCCCCTGGACGTCGGACAGGTCCACGGCGAGCTGGACGGGGTCTTGGGCGCGGGCGGGGCCGGCGGTGGCGGCGAGGAGCGCGAGCGCGACGAGCGAACGGGGCACGACGGCCTCCGGGGTGTGCGGCGGGGAGGGACGGGCATTGGACCGCGCGGGAGAGGCGGCGGCAAGCGAGCGAGCGGCGCGGCGTCAGCCCGCCGGTGCGACCCCATCGCTTTCAGTCATGGGGTCGCACCGGCGGGCTGACGCCGCGCCGCTCGCCAGAGCTAGCGGTACAGCTTCGCCACCGGCACGCCCGTCACCACGCGCTGCGGGCGGCTCGTGAGGTCGTCGTAGTGGGTGTCGGCCGGAACGCCGAGGGCGTGGAACAGCGTCGCCGCCAGGTCGCCGGGCGTGGCCGGGTCGGCGCCGGGGTACGCGGCGATGCGGTCCGACCGACCCACGATCGCCCCCGGCGTCACGCCCGCGCCGGCAAGTACGACGGAGTAGCAGCCGCCCCAGTGCTTGCGGCCCGGGGTCGTGCCCGCGAAGTTCTTCTCGAGCGCCACCAGCGGCGCCCGGCCGAACTCGCCCATCACACACACCAGCGTCGAACCCAGGATCCCGCGCTGGTGCAAATCCTCCAGGAACGCCGAGACCGAATGGTCGAACCGCGGCAGGAGGTGATCCTTGAGCGACTCGAAGATGTCGTTGTGGGTGTCCCAGCCGTAGGCGTCGGTGTCGTCGGGGGCGTCGTCCTGGCCGCGGATGCCGTGGTTGAAGAACACCGTCGTCCACGGCACGCCCGCTTCGACCAGCCGCCGGGCCGTCAGGCACGCCTGCCCGGAACGGTGCATCCCGTACCGCTCGCGCACCGCCACGGGTTCGCGCGACAGGTCGAACGCGGCCCGCACCTGGGGCGCCCGGATCAGCTCGAACGCCTGCCGCGCCAGCGTCACGCGGTCCGCGGCGGCCGGCAGGCGCACGTCGGCCCGCGCCGCAGCTTCGAGGCTGTTCGCCAGCGCCTCGCGGCCGCCGAGCCGGTCGGCGTTCACGCCCGCGGGCAGGTCCAGCCCTTCGAGGAAGCGGTCCGCTTCGAGCGCGTTGCCGAGCTCGAACGGCTCGAACCCGCGGCCGAGGAACCCGCCGTACTGGCCGGGCGCCTCCTCCTTCGGGGCCAGCAGCGGGCCGTTGACGTGGACCGCGGTGTGCGGGAAGTGCCGCGCCGGGCGGACGCGCTTCAGCACCGCCCCGAGCGCCGGAAAGTCCGTCGGCCGCGGCGGCGGGTTCGACGACTTCCGCGGGTGGTGTTGGCCGGTGAGCGCCAGATAACACGCCGAGCCGTGGTCGAGGTCGTCGTGCGTCATCGACTTCAGCACGGCGTAGCGGTGGGAGAGCGCCGCCAGCCGCGGCAGGTGCTCGCACACCCGCAGGCCGGGGGTGCGCGTGCCGATCGTGCGGAAACTGCCGCGGATCTCCTCGGGCGCGTCCGGCTTCGGGTCCCAGGTGTCGAGCTGGCTCTGCCCGCCGCTCGTAAAGATGACCACCACCGACTTCGCGCGGCCGAACCCCGCCGCTTGCGGCGACGCACTCGCCGCCCCGGCGAGGAGCGCGGGCGCGGCGAGGCGCAGCACCTCGCGGCGGCTGGGCGGACGGCCGGTTGAACCGAGTTGCGCGAACACGCCGGTCATGGGGTCGATTATCTCCGATCCGGGGCCGGGGTGCCAGCGGTCGGCCGTCATACAATCGACCCCATGCGGTTCGAGCAGATTACCATCGTCGGCGTCGGCCTGATCGGCGGGTCGATCGGCCTCGCCGCGAAGGCGAAGAACGTCGCCGGCCGCGTGGTCGGCGTCGGCCGCGACCGCGCGAAGCTCGACGCGGCGGTCGCGCAAGGCGCGATCGACGCCGGCACGACCTCGCTCGCCGAGGGCGTGGCCGGGTCGGGGCTCGTGGTCGTTTGCACGCCGGTCGATCGCATCAGCAGCACGATCGCCGACGCCGCCCCGCACGCCACCGCCGACGCGCTGTTCACCGACGCCGGCAGCACCAAGCGGAACCTGCACAACG
>DASPHQ010000373.1:0-4173 GCA_035629595.1 Urbifossiella sp.
CGGCCTCGGCCGGGGGCGTGGTGCCGGGTACGACCCCGAAGTCGGCGAACGCGGCCGCCCACTTCTTCGCCACGGCGTCGCGGGACCGGAATTTGGTCCCGACCGGCGTCCACCGGTCGTCGTCCACCGCGTCGAGCGCCCGGAGCACGGCCAGGGCGGCGCGGGCGGCGGCCAGCCGGGCGGCGTGCTCGGTGAGGTCGGCGTCGGCGGCGCGGCGGGCGGCCTGCCCGACGAACGGCTCGGCCCGGTCGGCGTCGCCCTTCCCGAGCGCCGCCTCGGCGTGGGTCAACAGACCGGCCACGGCCTCGCCGGCGACGGCCCGCTCCTGCCGCTCCTCGGCCTCGCGCCGGTTCGCCTCCCACCCGCGCCAGACGACGACGCCCACCCCGCCGGCCACGATCACCGCCAGCGCCGCGCCCAGGGCGAGCAGCACCGTCCGCCGCTTCCGCCACTCGGCCGCGCGGGCGTCGGCCGCGGCGCGCTCGCGCTCGGCGGCGCGCAACCGCGCCTCCACCCCGGCCCGGTACGCGGCGACATCGGCCGCCACCGCGGTGCCGTCGGCCGGCCGGTCCACCCGGTCGGGCGCCAGGCACCGCTTCGCCAGCGCCACCAACTCCGGGTCGGCCCCACAGGCGTCGAGCCGGGCGTGGGCGTCGGCCACGTCCGCGGCCGCGGCCTTCGCCGTGACCTCCCGCGCGTCGCGCCCCCGGAACGCGGCGTGCCCGGTAAGTGTGGCGCAGAGGACGCCGCCGAGGGCGAACACGTCGGCCCGGGCGTCGATCGCTTCGCCGCGCGCCTGCTCCGGCGCCATGTACGAGGGCGTGCCGACAATCGGGAAGGATGAAGGCGGAAGGATGAAGGATGAATCAGAAACGGGAGCGGCGTCCGATTCATCCTTCATCCTTCCGCCTTCATCCTTCTCCCAGGCGATGCCCCAGTCCATGACCTGCACCTCGCCGAACGCGCCGACCATGACGTTCGCCGGCTTCAGGTCGCGGTGGACGACGCCCTTGGTGTGGGCGTAGCCGACGGCCTGGCAGATCGCCTCGAACACGCCGACGAGCCGCGGCAGGTCGTGCCCGGGGTCGGGACGGGCCTTCAACTGCGCCGCCAGGGTGTCGCCGCGGACGAGTTTCATGTCGAGGAACGGCGAGCCGTCGGCGAGGGTGCCGAGGACGTGCGCGGGGGGGATGTTGGGGTGGCTGAGCCGGCCGGTGATGACGGCCTCGCGGCGGAAGCGGCGGGCGGCGTCGGCCGGGTCGGCGGCGGGGAGGAGCACCTTGACGGCGACCTCTCGGCCGAACACCGGGTCGGTGGCAGCGAGGACGCGCCCCATGCCGCCGCGGGCGAGCTCGCCGGTGACGGCGTACCCGGGCACGTCGGGGAGCGGCTCGGGATGCCGGCCGGTGGCGTCGGGCGGGGTGTCGTGGGAGGCGTGCGTGGAGTCCGGCTGGTACTCGCCGGTGGGGATGGGGTTGCGGACGGACGTGGCGGCCTGGGTGCGGTCGTCGGACATGGGGCGGCTCCGGGAGAGTGCCCGATGGTAGCACGACGAAACGAGACCGGCAACGAGCGGCGCCTACCCCGCGGTGAACACGCCGTGGACGATCACCCGCTTGTCGTCCTCGATCACCTCGAACTCGACCCCGATCGGGTCGCGGACGGCGACCCGGTGGACGGACGAGCCCCACGGCTGTCCGGTGCGGAGTGGGTCGCGGGCCAGGCGGGTGTCGAGCCACGCGGCCGCGGCGGTGACGGCACCACGGTCCGCGGCAGCGGTTCGATCTTCTGGATGTGGTACAGCGACACGATCACGGCCTGATCTTTCACGTGGTCCGGTCCGTTGTCCGACGCGACGGAGATGTGAGCCGCCCCCGAGGTGGCGAGGATCATGTCGGGGTGGAAGATGTCGAACGTCGAGCCGTTCGACAGGTACACCCGGAAGGGCTGGAACGGCACCTTCCGGGTGAGGTTCCTAATGTCATCAAGACGCATCGCACGTCCTCCGCGGACTTCGCCCCCCATCGTACCGCGCGGCCGCCGGGCGGTCACTCGCCCTTGACATCGTCGATGGCCCAGCCGCCGGCCGGGTCGCGCACGAGCTTCACCGCGAACGCCCGGGCAGCACCGCCCCTCGTGATCTCCACCCGGAAGGCGTCCGGCGCGGTGCGGGTGCGGCTGACGGCCGTCGCCCCCTGGCCGTAGCCGTCGAGCGAGTTGCCGAGCGTCGCCCGGTTGTAGTCGAGCCCCTGGTCGGCGTCGCCGGGGTGCGCCTTGTACTGGGTCGTCCGGTAGTTCGCGGACAGCAGCGCCGCGGCCAGCGGCACCCGGTCCTCGCGCGCCAGGGCGGTGCTGGTGGCGGCGTGGAGGAAGCCGAGCACGGCGAAGTCCTGGAACGCCTCGTCGGCGGTCTTCGGCGTCTCGACCTTGTTGTCCGGCACGGTGCCGAGGCCGAACCAGTCGAGCTTCCACGAGCCGTCGGCCTGGGTCATGCGGACGAGGTAGCGGCCGCCGCCGTTCGGGCCGGTGAACACGGCGCTGTTGGCGGCGGTGAACCCGGCCGGCGGCCCGACCTGGGTGAGCGCCGCGCCGGCCCGGTTGAGCCACGCCTGGGCGGTGGCGGGGTTGTACCCCTTGGCCTTGTCCTCGGCCGACAGCGCCGGCAGGCCGACGGCCTTGAGGAACGCGGGGCTGAACTTGTTCAGGTCGGCGGCGGAGTTGCGCAGGTCGCCGACGAGCTTCTCCGCCGCGACCGAGCTGGCGTCGGTGGGGGCGACCGGGCCGGACGGGATGCTGGCGGGCGGGGCTGCGCCGGGGCCGGGGCCGCCCTTGTCGTCCTTGGTGGTGGGGGCGGGCGGCTGCCCACACCCGGCGAGGGCCATCGCGGCCGCGAGCAGCACGGCCGGGCGGGTGGTCTTCATCGGAGTCGTCCTCGTCCGGGAGAGGGGTCAGGGTAACAGATATGGTTCCTCGGCTCGGGTCGCCGAGTGACTTACTTCGCCAGTTCCACCACCATCTTCGCCCCCTCGGTCAGCCCGGGGGCCACGCGGATCGCCGGCAGCTCGGCCGTCACGCCGTTCAGAATCTCGCGCGCCTTCTCGACCTCGTTCCCCTCCAGCCGCACCACCACCGGCACCGCGAAGCCGACCTCGCGGCCGGCCTTCACCAGCGCGTCGGCGATGCGGGCGCAGCTGGCGATGCCGCCGAACACGTTCACGAAGATCGCCTTCACCTTCGCGTCGCTCAGGATGATGCGGAACGCCTCCACCGCGTTCTCGGCCGTCACGCCGCCGCCCACGTCGAGGAAGTTCGCCGGCTTGCCGCCGTGGTGCTGCACGATGTCCATCGTCGCCATCGCCAGCCCGGCGCCGTTGACGAGGCAGCCGATGTTGCCGTCGAGCTGGATGAAGTTGAGGCTCGCCTTGCCGGCCCGCACCTCGACCGGGTTCTCCTCGCCCAGGTCGCGCAGCGCCTCCACGTCCTTGTGCCGAAAGAGCGCGTTGTCGTCGAAGTCGATCTTGGCGTCGAGCACCACCACGTCGCCCTTCTTGGTGACGGCCAGCGGGTTCACCTCGGCCAGCGTCGCGTCCTTCTCCAGGTACACCTTCGACAGCGCCAGCATGATCTTCTCGGCCTTGCCCACCTGCTCGCCGGTGAAGCCGAGGTCGAACGCCATGCGGCGGGCCTGGAACGGCTGCAACCCCGTCTCGGGGCTGAACGGCACCTTCAGAATCAACTCGGGCGTGTCGTGGGCGACCTTCTCGATGTCCATGCCGCCGGCCGCGGACGCCATCAGCACCGGCTGGCCGACGGCGCGGTCGAACACGATGGCGACGTAGTACTCCTTCGCCGGCTCGGCGTCGGCCTGGACGATGAGGGTGCGGATCGGCTGCCCCTCGGGGCCGGTCTGCAGCGTGACGAGCGAGTGCTTCAGCATCGTCTCGGCGAGCGCCCGGGCCTTCTCCTTGGTGGGGGCGAACTTGACGCCGCCGAGCTTGTCGGCGTACCCCTTGAGCTGCCCGGCGCCGCGGCCGCCGGCGTGGATCTGGGCCTTGACCATGACGCCGCCGCCGTTCGCGAGCTTGTCGAACGCGGCGGCGACCTCGTCGGGGGTGCGGCAGACGACATGCCCGGGGACGTTGGCCCCGGCGGCGGCGAGGAGTTCCTTGGCCT
>DASPHQ010000374.1:0-15981 GCA_035629595.1 Urbifossiella sp.
GATGTACACGGTCCGGGGCATGATCGGGGGGTCCGTTGTAAAGACGGGGCCGATGTGGCAAACCGCTATTGTACGGGCGGCGGCGGGACCGGTGCCGCGGTGCTCAGGCCGGCGAAGAACGCGGCGACGGGAACGGAAAAACCCGGGAGGATGTCTGGTGCGGTCAGGAGGTCGTTACCCTTGAGGCATTGACCCGTGCGGTCGGATCGCCGGACGATGACAGAGCCTCGGTGAGGGAAGAGTTCCCATACGTTCCGGGCGCCGGCGTCGAGCCACCTCATCAGCGCGAGGTTCATCGCCCCGGCAAGATCGGTCGGCGTGATGACGTTGATGACGAGGTCCGGCGGCGATTCGGTTGCTTCGCCCGCTTCGGGAACCCGGTCGCAGGTGACGAACACAAGGTCCGGCCGGCGGATACCACCGACGAGCCCGTCGTACCTGTTCCCCGGCCGGACGAGCCGGCCGTATCCCTCAGCTTCCGCGTAAGCCGTGAGTAAGCCGGCGATCGTCTCGACCGTCCGCGTTGGGTCGTAGTTCATGTGAGTCTCCCCGTCACCGCGGTGTGATCCTACCACCGCCGCGTCAGCCGCGGAAGGGAGCCACGCGCGGCACCCGCAGCCGCGCCCAGTAGCCGCCGTCGGCCGGGCGGCCGGGAACGGAATGGTGCTCCGCCTCCACCTTCAGCGCGGGGATGCCGTGGCGCACGGCGGCGATCACGCCCTCGTTCTCGTCCGGCTCGATGCTGCACGTCGAGTACACCACCACGCCGCCCGGCTTCACCCGCTCGATCGCCTGGAATAGCAGCCGCGTTTGCAGCCGGATCAGGTGCTCGAACTCGGTCGGCTTCAGCCGCCAGCGGACCTCGGGGCGGCGGCCCAGCACGCCGGTGTTGCTGCACGGCACGTCCACCAGCGCCGCGTCGAACGGCCCCGCGGGCAGCTCCTGCCCCTCCTTCAGCTGCACCGTCTCGACGCCCTTGATGCCGAGCCGCTGACACAGCGCCATCACCGTTTCGAGCCGGCGGGCGTCGGGGTCGCAGGCGACGATCTTGGCGCGGTTGTCGGCCAGCTCGGCGAGGTGCGTCGTCTTGCCGCCGGGGGCGGAGCACAGGTCGAGGACGCGGTTCCCCGGCTGCGGGGCGAGCGCCGACGCCACCAGCATCGACGAGTGGTCCTGCACCGCGAAGTCGCCGGCGGCGTAGCCGGGCAGGTCGCGCACCGAGTGGTGCTCGGTAAACCGCAGCGACTGCGGGTGCGGGCCGGGCTCGGCGTCGATCATCGCGGCAGCGAGTTGGAGGCGGTAGTTCTCGCGGTCGGTGCGGAGCTTGTTCGTCCGCACCCACAGCGGCGGCGCGGCGTTGAACCAGAACCCGAGCCGGGCCGCCTCCCAGTCGCCGTAGCGGGCGTGCCACCGTGCCGCCAGCCACTTAGGCCACGAGAACCCGGCCGCCAAATACTCCACCGGGTCGGCCACCGGGTCGGGGAGCATCGGCACCGCCAGCACGCGGAACCGCGGCCGCTGCTCGCGCCCCTCCGGCCCCTGCACCTCGTGAACGTCGAACGGCAGCGCCGCGGCGCCGGGCGACTCGGTGAAGCCGTCGGTGATCAGGTCGGCGACGCGGCGCAGCACGCCGTTGACGAACCCGGTCGCGTTCGAGCTGCCGACGTGGGCGGCGAGCGACACGGTCTCGTTCACCGCGGCGTGCTTGGGGACGTGCGTGAGGAACGCGAGCTGGAACGCGCCGAGGTGGAGCACGTCCCACAGGCGGTCGTCCACGGTGCTCGGCGCGCGGTTCACGAACGGGCGGACGAGGGCGTCGAGCGTGGCCCGGCGGCGGACGACGCCGAACACCAGCTGCGTGACGAACCGCCGGTCCTGCGGCGACAGCGGGGCGCGGGCGAGTTGGTCGTCGATCAGGTCGGCGACGAAACCTTCGCGGCTGACGGAGCGGTGGAGGATGTCGGCCGCGGCCTGCCGGGCGGTCAAGACAGCACCTCCGGCCCGAAGCACATCCCCGGCACGACCGGGTGGCCGCGGAGGAACTCCGCCGCCGTCATCCGCTTCTTCCCGGCAGGCTGAAGTTCGAGGACGTGAACCGCGGCGTCCGCAGACTTCACGACGAAATTCCCACGGGCATCCAACGCTGTGGCGCCGGACTGACCGGGGCCGAACTCGTCGAACCAGAATCCGGCCAAGTCGCCTCCCAGGCGGTTAATGATGACCCGCATCGGCTCCTTGCCGGGGCGGTGGAGGAACGTGTACGCCGTCGGCCACGGCTGCATCGCCCGGACGTGCCGCTCGATCTGTGACGCCGGCTTCGACCAGTCGATCAGGCCGAACTCCTTCTTGATCTTCGGTGCCTTCGTCACCAGCGCCGCGTCCTGCTTCGCCCCCTCGACGGGGCCGCCGGCCTGATACAGCTTCACGGCATCGACCGCCAGCCGCGCCCCCAGCTCCGCGAGGCGCACTTCGAGCGTGCCGGTGGTGTCGTCGGGGCGGATGTCCTCGGCCTCCTGAAGGATCATGTCGCCGCTGTCGAGGCCGGGCGTGACCTTGATGATCGTCACACCCGTCTGCGCCTCGCCCTTCAGGATGGCGTACGCGACCGGGGCCGCGCCGCGGTACTTGGGCAGCAGCGAGGCGTGGACGTTGATGATGCCGACGGTCGGCGTGGCAATCACGTCCTTCGACAGGATTTGCCCGTAGGCGGCGACGACGACCAGCTCGGGCCGCAGGTCGCGGTACGCCGCCAGCCCCTCCGGCGTGTTGATGCTCTCCGGCTGCACGACCGGCAGCCCGGCCGCGGCGGCGATGGCGGCCATCCCCTTGCCGGTCTGGCGGGTGCTGCCGCGCCTGTTGCCGCCGTCGCGCTCCGGCTGCGTGACGAGGCCGACCACCTTGCCCGGGAACGCCGCGAGCAGCGCCTCGAACGTCGGCTCGGCGAACGTGCCGGTGCCCATCATCAGGAGGCGCATGGGAAGCTTTCAGCTGTCAGCTGTCAGCCAGAAACGGATGAGGCGAACGGTCGCTAGCGGCCTCTGGCTGACGGCTGATAGCTGACAGCTTCTCTCCTACAGCTTCGGCGCCAGGTCCGCCGGGAGCGTGCCCTTCTTCTTCTCCTTCTCGAAGTCGGCGACGAACTTGTCGAGGTCGCGCTTGCTGCCGAGCTTGCCGAGCGGCCCCATCTTGTCGATGAACAGCTCGCCCTTCAGGTGGTCGATCTCGTGCTGCCACACCCGCGCCGGCAGGTCGCTGCACGTCATCTCGTACAGTTCCCCCTTCAGGTTGTACGCCTGCACCGTCACGGTCTTCGCCCGCCGCACGTTCTGGTACAGGCCGGGGAAGCTCAGGCACCCCTCGCGGTCGTTGATCGTCCCCTTGCTCTCCACGATCACCGGGTTGATCGCCACGTACTCGGCCTCCTTCGCGGCCGGGTCGCCCTCGAAGTTCATGACGATCAGCTGGTAGTCGAGCGTCACCTGCGGGGCGGCGAGGCCGAGGCCGGTGGCGGTGTACATCAGGTCGAGCATGGCGCCGGCGGCGAGCTGCACGTCCTTGTCGATGGCGGTCACCGGCCTGGCGACCGCCCGGAGCGCGGGGTGCGGGTACTTGACGATCTTCATGGGTGCGGCGGTTCAGGGCGGGGCGGGCGGAGTGTGAATTATAGCAACTCCGTCCGCTGCCTCGGGCTAACGGCCGCAGGCCCGCGTCAGCACGAACTTGCCGCGGTCGTTCTTCGCGGCGAAGTCGGCGTCGAACGTGGTGGCGGTCGCGGTCGCGTTCATCGAGAAGGTGCCGAGCAGCGGCCCCAGCGTCTTGCTCGTCGATAGCAGCGCCACCCCGTCGCCGGTGCCGACCACGGTGAGCGGCGTGCTGTACCGGAACGGGATGACCTTGGCGAACCGGCCGGCGAAGCGCACCTGGTAGCAGTTCGTCCCGACCCGCGTGAACGTGGCCCGGAGCGGCCCGCGGTGGCCGTTCTTGGCGCTCTCCCAGTGGCCGGTCCAGTCGCCGGACAAGTCCGGGGCCGCGGCGACCGCGACCGGCGCGGCGTCGTCCGCGGCGAGGGGGGAGAGCGTTGCGACGAGGACGGCGGCGGCGAGCAGGACGCGGCGCATGGTAGGAACCCGGGTGCGGAGCGGGGTGTATCGCCGCTATCGGCCGCGGGCCGCGGGAACTTGAGCGAATCGTGTGGCACCGATGTTGCTCACGGAATGCCATGCGGCGGGGGTTGCCCTGCCGCCCCCGTGGAGGAGCGGTCATGGGCTTGCTGAAGTGGGCGCTGATCTTCCTGGTCATGGCGGGCGTCGCGGCCCTGTTCGGGTTCGGCGGCATGGCCGAGGGCTTCGCCGACATCGCCAAGGTGCTGTTCGGCATCTTCCTGCTCCTGGTGGTGGTGCTGGTCGCGCTCGGGGCGACGGCGTACCGCGCGGTGACGTGACGACCGCGACACCCGGCTCGGGGCTTCGCCGCTTGCGGCTTAGCGGGCATGCCCGCTAAGCCGCAAGCGGCGAAGCCCCGAGCCGTTTCCCCCCGGTGACAGGCTCCCTCCCGTCGCGTAAGCTGCGGTCAACCTCCGCCCCCGGGTGCCCGCATGTCGCGCCTCGTTCTCGCGCTCGTCGCGCTCCTCCCCGCAGCCGCCGACCCGCCGCCCGCGCAGCTCGACCTGTTCGAGTCGCGCGCCGGCGGGTACGCGCTCTACCGCATCCCCGGCGTCGTCGTCACCGCGAAGGGGACGGTCCTCGCCTACTGCGAGGCCCGCAAGTCGGAGCGCGGCGACTGGGGGCACATCGACCTGATGGCGCGCCGCTCCGCCGACCGCGGCAAAACCTTCGAGCCACCCACGCCGCTGCCGGCCGTCCCCGGGCCGCACCGCCGCAACCCGCTCGCCGAGAAGCAGAAGCTCGGGAAGGACGGCGAGGTGACGTACAACAACCCCGTCATGATCGCCGACCGCGACGGCACCGTTCACCTCCTGTTCTGCGTCGAGTACATGCGCTGCTTCTACAGCCGCAGCACCGACGACGGCCGCACCTGGGCCGCGCCGCGCGAGATCACCGCGGTTTTCGACGCCTTCCGCCCCGAGTACGCCTGGCAGGTGCTCGCCACCGGCCCCGGCCACGGCATCCAGCTGAAGTCCGGCCGGCTCGTCGTCCCCGTCTGGCTGTCGCTCGGCACCGGCGGCCACGCCCACCGGCCGTCCGTCACCACCACCGTCGTCAGCGACGACGGCGGCGCCACCTGGAAGCGCGGCGACATTGCGGTGCCGAACACGGCCGACTGGGTGAACCCGAACGAGGCGACGGTGGCCGAGCTGCCCGACGGCCGGGTGATGCTGAACGCCCGCACCGAGTCGAAGGCGAACCGCCGGATGGTGACCGTCAGCCCGGACGGCGCGACGAAGTGGAGCCGGCCGGCGTTCGACGACGCGCTGCCGGAGCCGATCTGCTTCGGCAGCCTGCTGAGCCTCTCCGGCCCGCGGCCGCTGCTGGTGTTCAGCAACCCCGACACGCTGGAAAAGACCGGCGGCAAGGCCGTACCGGGACAGGGGCGCGACCGCAAGAACGTGAGCCTGCGGGTGAGCGCCGACGCCGGCAAGACGTGGGGGAAGGCGAAGGCCGTGGAGCCCGGCTGGAGCGCGTATTCCGACCTGGCGCCGGCGCCGGACGGCGGCGTGTTCCTCTTCTACGAACGCGCCCGCACCGAGGGCTCGGCGGAGCTGCGCTACGGCCGGCTGACGCTGGCCCACCTCCCCGCCGCGTGGCTGACACAGCCCTAACCGCCGGCGGTCGCCACCGGCCCCGGCGGGTGCCGCGCCGGGTTCGGCCGTACCCCCGCGAAGTCGTCCGCCAGCAGCCGGTCGATCAGCTCGATCACCCCCGCCCCGCGCGCCCCGGCGGTGACGAGGTCGGCCGTGGCCTTCACCGCCGGCAGGGCGTTCGCCACCGCCACCGACAGGCCGCACAGCTGCAGGAAGGCGTGGTCGTTCTCCGCGTCGCCGACGCCGACCACGCGGTCGAGCGGAATCCCCAGCTCCTCCAGCGCCGGCGCAAGACCGGTGGCCTTCGTCACGCCCGGCGGCAGGACCATCACCGAGCCCTTGTTGAAGACGAGGTGCCATTCCAGCCCCAGGTCGCGGATCGCCGACAGCACGGTGTGCTCGTGCGGCACCACGGTGGCGATGATCGACCGGCCGGCGGACAGCGGCACCCCGCGCTTCAGCAGCTCGGCCACCAGCTGCGGCGGCGGCGGGGCGGCGATCGGGCGGACGCGCTTCGTCGCCGGCTCGTACAGGAGGGCGCCGTTCTCCAGCACCAGCCGGTCGAACAGGTCGGCGTGCGCGAACGTGGCGAAGAAGTCCTCCAGCTCGCGGCCGCTGACGAGGACGAGCTTGCGGCCCGAGTCGCGGACGCGGCGCAGCGCGGACAGGGTGGCGTCGTCGACGACGCCGTCGTGGGCGATGGTACCGTCGTAGTCGGTGGCCAGGGCGAGGTACTTCACCGCGTCCTCCGGTTGGGGTGAACCCGGCGAGCCGACCGCCGTGAGGCGGCGGGTGACGCGCTTCAGGACCGTCACCCGCCGCCTCACGGCGGTCGGCTCGCCGGGCTTGAACTACCGCACGACCCGCCACGGGGCCGCGGGCGGGTAGCTGTGCGGGTCCACGTCCTCCTCCCAGACGCGGAACCCGCCGGCGAAGGCGTCCTCGTTGCCGCCGCGGCGGGTGTGCGGCGGCAGCGGCTTCACCCGCTTGGCGTTGCCGCCGCCGAGCACCACGTAGTCGGCCTTCAGCGCGTCGCGGACGTGCTCGACCACGCGGACCACCGTCTCCAGCCAGCGCGCCTCGCCGTGCTGCTTCAGCCCGCCCCGGCCGACGTGGTCGGCGACCGTCCGCCGCCGGCCGTACGGGAGGCTGCCGAGTTCCAGCGGGATCACCACCCGGTCGGTGACGAGCGCCGACCCGAGGCCGGTGCCGAGGCCGAGGAACAGCATCCGCCCGCCGGTGTACGCCCCGAGCGCCTGCATGGCGGCGTCGTTCACCACCCGCGTCGGCCGGTCGAGCGCGGCGGCGAAGTCGAACCGCACCCAGCCCGGCCCCAAATTCCCCGGCTCGACCTCCGGCCCGTCGGGGCCGACCAGCCCGGGGTAGCCGACGGACACGACCTCGTACGGCCAGTCGTGCGTCCGCCGCTTCACCTCCTCGACCATCGACTCGGGGGTGAGGTGCCGGCCGGACTCGAACCGCCGCGGCGCCGGCTGCCCGGTGGCGTGGAGCTTGACGTGCGAACCGCCGATGTCGATGACCAGAATGTTCACACCGCCCTCCCGCGCGAACCGGAAGCGAACGTCGTGCCACAGAAGCCGGTCGCGGCGCGGTACAATCCCGGTGGCCCGATCGCCCGCCCCTCCCCCGGAGCCGGTCATGCCCACCCCGAGCCGTCGCGCGTTTCTGGCCGTGCCCGCCCTCGCGTTCCTCGACGACCTCCCCGACGTGCGCGCCGACGAGGCCCGCGCCGTCCGCCTCGACGCCGACGCCGAGCCGCTGGTGAAACTCATCGAGGACACGCCGCGGCCGCGGCTACTGGAGGAGATCGGCACCCGCGTGAAGGCCGGACTGCCGTACCGCGACGTGTTGGCGGCGCTGTTCCTGGCCGGGGTGCGGAACGTGCGGCCGCGGCCGAGCGTCGGGTTCAAGTTCCACGCCGTGCTGGTCGTGAACTCGGCGCACCTGGCAAGCCTGGCCGGGCCGGACCGCGAGCGGTGGCTGCCGCTGTTCTGGGCGCTCGACTCGTTCAAGGGGGCGCAGGCCGACAACCAGCGCGAGTCCGGGTGGCGGATGGGGCCGGTCGATGAAGCGAAGGTTCCGCCGCCGCACCGCGCCGCGGACGCCCTCGCCGCGGCCCTCGACGCCTGGGACGTGGACGCCGCCGACGACGCCGCGGCCGGGGTGGCGCGCGGGGTCGGTGCGGCCGAGGCGTTCGAGCTGTTCGCCCGCTTCGGCTGCCGCGACTTCCGCGACATCGGCCACAAGGCCATCTACGTCGCCAACGCCTTCCGCACGTTGCAGACGATCGGCTGGGCGCACGCCGAGCCGGTGCTGCGATCGCTGGCGTTCGCGCTGCTGGCCCACGAGGGCGCCAACCCCGCCAAGCGCGACGCCGACCCGGACCGGCCCGGCCGGCGGAACCGCGAGCAGGTGGCGAAGATTCGCCCCGAGTGGCGCGGCGGCCGGGCCGACCCCGCGGCGACCGCCGACGTGCTGGCCGCGGTGCGCACGGCGACGGCCGACGAGCTGAGTGACAAGGTGGTGTCGCTGCTGAACGGCGGCGTCGGTCCCGCGGCGGTGTGGGACGGCCTGTTCGTCGGCGCCGGCGAGCTGCTGATGCGCCAGCCCGGCATCGTCGGCCTGCACACGCTCACGACGCTGAACGCGCTGCGCTACGCCTTCACCGTCAGCGGCGTGGACGCGACGCGGAAGTTGCTGCTGCTCCAGGCGGCGGCGTTCCTGCCGCTGTTCCGCACGGCGATGACCAGCCGCGGCAAGGTGTCCGACGCCCGCATCGACGCGCTCGAGCCGACGGCCGGAGGCGACGTGGGGGCGGTGTTCGAGACGCTGTCGAAGGACCGCGCCGCGGCGGCCCGGCAGGCGCTGGGTCTGCTGCGGGCAGACCCGGCGAACGCCCGCCGGCTGATCGACGCCGGCCGGCGGCTGGTGTTCCTGAAGGGGACGGACTCGCACGACTACAAGTTCAGCGCCGCGGTGATGGAGGACCACGCCGCGGTCGGCCCGGCGTGGCGCGACCGGTTCCTGGCGGCGAGCCTGTTCTGGCTGAAGGGGTCGGCCGGCCCCGACGCGCCGGTGGTGGCGCGGACGCGCGCGGCTCTGGCCTGACGCCGCTCGCGGGTCATCCGCCCGACGGTTCGACGATTGACTCCGGGCGGCGGTCCGGTTACCGTACCCGGGAAAGAACCGCCACAGGAGGTGAGATGAACTACGTGTTGACCGTCCGGTCGGCCGACGGCCGGGACGACGAGGTTCTCCGCCAAGTCGCAAACCTCCGGGGGCTGCTCACCGACAAAGACCTCCACGTCGTCGGCCGGCCGGCGGCTACGGCCGACGGGCCGGGGGTGGAGTCGAAGGCGGATCCGGTGACGCTCGGCGCCGTGGTGCTGGCGTTCCTGTCGGGGGGGGCGGTGGCGTCCGTCCAGGCGATCCGGGAGGTGGTCGCGAAGCTGATCGACGCGGTCTCGGCGTCGCACCCGGCGTCGAAGACGGCGGCCGTCGAGTACGAGTTGGCGGTGTCCGCAGGCGGCGAGACGCGGTCGGTGAAGTTCAAGGGTCAGCAGTTGAACGCGGGCCAGGTGGACGCGACGCAGGCCACGCTGGAGCGGTTTGTGAACGAAACCCAGGCCGCGGCCCCGGCGGTCGGCCCGGATGCGGCCGAACCAGGCAGGGGGGAGTAGGAATGGCGCCGGCCCTGGGCGCCTCGTCGCGCCCCTGCAAGCACTGCCTGCTGATCGCGAACGGGAAGTTCCCGGAGTTCCCCGCCCTGGGGGATCTGGTCACTCCCATGGGTGACATCGAAGCGCTCCTCCCGGCCCTCCAGCCGAGCGACGGGTGGTCGCGGGACACGTTCACGACGAACGTCCTCCGTGACGCCACAGCCGAGGAGATCTTTCTGGCGCTCCGCACGATGCTCCAGGCGGCCGAGCGGACCGACCTGGTCGTGATCTACTACTCGGGTCACGGGATGCTGAACCGGGAAATGGAGCTGATCCTCGCCGCCCACGACACCGACGGGGACGCGGACACCTGCCTTCCGAACCGCCGGGTGAAGTTCGCCGACCTCCACGCCGAGGTGGACAACCGGAACCTGTCCCGGGTGCTGTTCGTCCTCGACTGCTGTCACAGTGCCGCGGCGGGGGGGAAGAACATCGAGCCGAAGGCGGACCTGGCGGGCGCACTGTCCGCCGGGGTCCGGGAGCAGACGCGGCGGTTGGCGTTCGCGGACGTGGGTGGGAACATGACCCGCCGGTCCGACGAATACCGCGACTACGAGGCGAAGGGGGACGACCGCGGGGGGACCGGCGTGTACCTGCTGGCGGCCTGCGGCGTGTCCCAGGTCGCCAAGGGGGACCGAAACAACGGCATGGGGGTGTTCACCAAGCACCTGTGCGACGGGCTCAAAGGGGAGGCCGTCGTCGCCGCGCAGAAGGGGAGCCCGATCCAGGGGTTCATCCCCGTCAGCCGGCTCTTTAAGTACGTGTCGACCATGATGGGCACGGACCCGGACCAGAAGCAGAAGCCGCTCCTGTTCTGCCGGAACGTGACCGGGGATGACATGGTCATCACCAACATCTACGGCCAGACCGGATACAAGCCCGGCCGGCTGGCGGCCAGTACGGCGTTCTGGGAGCCCGTCCCGACCCTCGAGAATGTCACCCCGAGCTACATCCTGGAGGGCAACGAGGTCTACACGTTCGTGGACTGGAACGCGACTTTCGAGGCCGTCGTCGCCGCCCCGATGCGACTCGTCCGCGGGATGCACGTCCAAGAGTTCTTGAAGCACCTCGACAACTGGGAGTCGGAGGTCAAGTCGCGGTCGATGCGGACGTTCCCGCCGGGGGGCGCCCCACGGGTGGACACCGAGAAGCTCGAGGTCCAGACCCGCCGGTTCGGGCTGATCGTGTTCCACAAGATCGCGTCCCGGCTCCGAGACGGGAGCGGGCGGTGGGTCGTCAACCTGAACGCATCCTACGTCCAGCGGGCGGAGGAGTTCTGGAAGTACATCGAGGCCGTCATGGAGCGCGACGAGATGTGGAGTGCCTACGCCGAGTCCTACGACCCGATCATTTCCTCGTTCCAGGACAACCAGGACCTCGTCCAGTTCGTGGTCGATCAGGTGGACGGAGCCAAGCGGTGTCTGGACGTGGGGGCCGGGACCGGGAGCACGACCGTCCGGTTGCTCGCCACCAACCCGGAGCGCGAGGTCGTCGCCATCGACATCAACAAGAAGATGCTCGAGCAACTCGACCGGAAGCTCGACGCCAATCCCGACTACCGGCGCCGGACCAAACTCCGGCTCGGGGACTGCCACGCGGTCCTTTCCCGGACGGTCAAGACAACCGACGGCGTCGCGGAGGAGTCGGAGTTTCCGGACGAGTCGTTCGACGCCTGCGTGATGATGAACGTGTTGTTCGCCCTCGACGACCCGGTGCAGTGCCTGAGCGAAATCTACCGGATTCTCAAGCCGGACGGGGTGCTTTCCATCTCGACATCTCACGGGTCGACCAACATCGACCGGCTGTTCCGGCGGATCAACGAGTCGTTGGTCGTGGCCGGCGAGTGGGAGGCGAAAAAGGCACTCTTCGAGAGTGCCAAGGCCCGCAACCAGGAGATGAACCCGATTATCATCCGCTACAACCGGATGGACATCAAGCGCTTCCTCGAGCAGGCCGGGTTTACGGTCGAGCCGGACCCGCAAGAGCGGTACGTCGGGTGCGTTCTGGTGTACAAAGCGGTGAAGAAGCGGCAGGTCGCGGTGCGCGTTCCGGAGAGGCCGGCCGCTACCCCGCGGCGCGGCCGGAAGGAGTCGGCGGGTCCACGAATCGGATCCGGCTGACCCGGTCCAGCGCCACCCCGACGTCGGCCCGGAGGGTGGCGCTCCGGAGCGACGCCCGCAGCCGCCGGAGCGACTGCAGCGCCCGGCGGACCTCGGACGGGTCGATCTTCTCCGCCAGGTACTCGGCCGGCTCAACCTCGGGTCGGTCGTCGTTCGTTCGTTCCACGTCACCCCCCCACCGGGTCGGACCGACTGCGGCGTATATCCCAACCCGGCGACGATTGCAATGGCACCACGCACGGGCAGTCCGGTGGCCCGGGCCATCAGCCGTCGTACCCCGTTACACCCCCGTGACGCACCGGCGCGCCCGCGTCGGCTACGCTGGAGCCATGAGAACCTCCCTCGCGCTGCTCCTCCTCGCGCTCCCCGCGGCCCGCGCCGACGACGCGCTCGACGGCGCCGCCGCGCTCTACCGCGCCGGCCGGCCGTTCGAGGCGCTCGCCGCGCTCGACGCCGCGCCGCCGCCGGTCCCGCTCACGCGCTGGGCCGTCCCCTTCGGCGGCGTCACCGTTCCCACCGCGAACGTCGGCCGCAAGCACGTCGTCCTCACCACCCACGCCTCGCGCGGCGCCGAACCGTACCCCCTCGCCGGGCCGGCCGCCGGCCCCACGCTCAACGACCGCACCAGCGTCTACGACTTCGACGTGCTGTACACCGGCTTCGACGCCGTGACCGGCAAGCGGCTGTGGACGCGGCGGGCGCCCGGCCACAACGACGTGACCATCGACGACCGCACCGACGCCGTGTACGTCTGGCGCGAGCGGCTGTTCAAGCTGAACCCCACCACCGGCGCCACCGAAGCCGAAACCCCGCTGCCCAAGCGGCCGTTCCGGTTCGACGCCCTGCTCATCGACGGCCGCCTCCACCGCCCGCGGCCGAACACGTCGCGCCTCGAAGGCCCGACGGAAAAACTCCCCGCCTACGACGTGGACCGCGGCCGCGCCGCCGAGTTCGACCCGGTCGCGGCGCGGCTGTCGCCCGACGAGCGGCGCGTCCTGGCCGTCACCACCGGCGGGTTCGGGACGTGGATCACCGCCCGGCCGCTCCGCGCCGCGGAGCCCGACTGGAAGTTCGTCCACCCGTCGCCGTCGTGCAACGAGCCGTTCTGGCTCGACGGCGACGTCGTGGCGCTGGTCGGCGAGCCGTTCGCCCGGGCGGAGGTGATCCGCCTCGACGGGGGGACCGGCGCCGTGAAGTGGCGGCACGCGCTGCCGCGCGGCGCCTACCGCCCCGCGGGCGACCAGCTCCGCGGCGGGGCGTACCCGGAGCGCAGCTGGAGCGCCGTCGGCATGTGCGGCGGGTACATCCTGGCGGTCGGCGGCGAAGGATCGCTGTACTTCCTCGACCCCGACACCGGCAGGCGCGCGGCGAAGGCGACGCCGGCGCGGAAGTACCTGAACTTCCCGCGACTCGTGGACGGGGCGCTCGTGGTGTGCGGGTTCGACGGCATCCTCGCCATACCGTGGAACGTGGTCCTCCGCCGCAGCCCGGACGAGGGCGACCGCGTCGTGCTGCGGGCGCGCTGCCTCCACGCCCTCGGCCGCAACGAGGCGGCCATCACGGCGGTGGACGACCTGTTGAAGCTCGACCCCGAGCGCGCCGAGGCGTGGGCGGTGAAGGCCGACGCGAGCCGCGCCGCCGACCGGCCGTCCGAGGAAGTCGCGGCGCGCTGCCGGCACCTGGAGTTGACTGGACGCGATTCGTCGCCGGAGTTGCGCGAGCGGATCGGCCTTCTGAAGCGGATCGCCACCGGCCACGACCTGACGAGCGACCTGGGCACCTCCGGCGACGCCGTGTACGCCGTGACCGTGTCCGGCGCGGCGCTGGCGATCGACGTTCACACGCTGCGCGCGGAGCGGACCGAGTTGCCGGCGTCGTCCTCGGGGCTGAGCGCGACGACCGTCGTGAAGGCGCACATGTTCGACAGCCGCACACAGGAGCTGACCCCCGCCGACGCCGGCCCGAAGGGGGCGCCGGCAGCCTGGAACACCAGCACCGGGTACGACGGCCGGCCGGTACGCTGGCAGGGGAAGTGGTACCGCCCGCTGGACCGCGGCGGGGTGCGCGTACTCGACGGCGACGCGGTGAAGGAGTTCCCGCCGCGGGTGCAGGGGCTGCGGTCGTGGAAGCTTCACGTGTCGCCGTGGGGTCCGCCGGTGGGCCACGGCGCCGGCGGCGTGTACGAGCTCGACGAGAACCTGGTGCCGGTCCGGGCGCTCATCCCGGCGCCGCTGGACATGAACGCCTGGCGGGTGGCCGGCGACGCCCGCACGCTCGCCGTCCTGACGCACCGCAATGCGGGGCCGCACGTCCAGGTGTGGACGCGCGACGGCAGCAAGATGCTGCGCGAGCAGCTGCTGCTGTCGGCCAACACGGTCGGCGGCGGGGACTTGCACCTGATCCCGCTGGCGGGCGGCTACCTGTACGCGGGGAGTTCGCTGGCGTGGGTGCCGGCGGGGGACGGGCCGGCGTGGCGGTTCGGGTTCGGAGACACGCCGGCCGCGGTGCCGAAGCTGTACTACGCCCACGCCTGCCTGTTCGGCCGGCCGGTCGTCCGCGACGGGCTGCTGTTCGCCGGCTGCCGCGACGGCGCGGTGTACGTGTTCGACCTGGCGACGGTCACCGGCCGGTGAGGGGCCGGCATATAACAACCGGCCCCCACCGGAGCCGTCGCATGTCCCGCCTCGCGGTTGCACTCGCCCTCCTCGCGTCCGTCCCCGCCGCCGCCGCCGACTGGCCCGGGTGGCGCGGCCCCACCCGCGACGGCGTCGCGCCGGCCGGCCCACTGCCGCCGCTCACGTGGTCGGAGACGAAGAACGTCCGCTGGAAGGTGCCCGTCCCCGGCCGCGGCCACGGCTCGCCGGCCGTCGTCGGCCGCCGCGTCTACCTCACCGCCGCCGAGCCGGACGCGCAGCTCCAGTCAGTCCTCTGCTACGACCGCGACACCGGCAAGCAGCTCTGGAAGACCGTCGTCCACAAGGGCGGCTTCGAGCAGACCAACGGCAACGGCAAGAGTTCGTTCGCGTCGTCCACCCCGTACTGCGACGGCGAGCGCGTGTACGTCACGTTCATGCACGGCAAGACGATCACCGCCACCGCGCTGGGCCTCGACGGGACGGAGCTGTGGCAGCAGGTCGTGAGCCCCTACGTGCTCCACCAGGGGTACGGCTCGTCGCCGGCGGTGTACAAGAACCTGCTGCTCGTCACCGCGGACAACAAGGGCGGCGGCGTCGTGGCCGGGCTCGACCGCGCCACCGGCGAGTTCGTGTGGAAGCAGGAGCGGCCGAAGCTGCCGAACTACGCCTCGCCGATCGTGCTGAACGTGGCCGGCAAGGACCAACTCGTCCTCACCGGCTGCGACCTGGTGTCGGCGTTCGACCCGCTCACCGGCTCGAAGCTGTGGGAGACGAAGGGGAGCACGACGGAGTGCGTGACCTCGCCGGTGACGGACGGCAGGCGGGTGTTCACCAGCGGCGGCTACCCGACGAAACACGTCTCGGCGGTGGCAGCGGACGGCGGCGCGAAGGTGGTGTGGGCGAACAAGTCGCAGGTGTACGTGCCGTCGATGCTGGTGAAGGACGGCCACCTGTACGCGGTGCAGGACGACGGGTTCGCGGTGTGCTGGCAATGCGACACGGGAGCGGAGCGGTGGCGGGAGAAGATCGGCGGCACGTTCAGCTCGTCGCCGGTGCTGGTCGGCGACCGCGTCTACGCGACGAGCGAGGCGGGAAAGACGGTGGTGTTCAAGGCCGACCCGGCCGGGTTCGAGCAGCTGGGCGAGGCGAAGCTGGGCGACGAGGTGCTGACGACGCCGGCGGTGTGCGACGGCCGCGTCTACACGCGGGTGGCGGTGAAGGCCGGCGGCAAGCGCGAGGAGTTCTTGTACTGCCTCGGCGAGTGACGCGGGGGCGGCGGGCTTCATTGTGTCTACGCCTCCCCCCGGGGGGTCAGTAGAAGCAATGAGTCGGCTTGACAAAAGGATGTTGGACCGACGCCGCACGGCACATTCGACCGCAACTTCCGCGCTGTTTGTCGTTTAGGACCGAATCTGCGAACCCACCCGCGCGTGGTTTTCAGGCCGACGGCCTGACAGCCCTCAGCCCAGGGCAAGGGCCGAAGGCCCGCCGCCCTGGGTCGGCGACCCGAATCACCCCGCAGGCTGAAGGCCTGCCAGCCGGCTCCCAGCCCTTCAGCTGGAGGCTGATTCGTGCCGCGTACTCAGGGCATTGCTCTGGGCTGAGGGCTCCCAACCCTTCGAGTGAAACCAACGAGCCGGCGAGCCGGGAGCGTGAGCGACCGGAGGCGTCACCGATCGTCCGCGTGCGCGGCCCGAGAATGGCGCCCTCCGGTCGCTCACGCA
>DASPHQ010000375.1:0-3545 GCA_035629595.1 Urbifossiella sp.
AGCTGCTGGGTAGTGGCGGGTTCGGGGAGGTGTGGCTCGTCCGGCACACGTTCATCCCGCACCCGCGGGCGGTGAAGTTCTGCACCGACCCGCTGGCGAAGGCGAAACTCGCGTCGCACGAGGGGCAGGTGATCGCCCGGGTGATGGGGTTGGGCCACCACCCGAACATCGTGCCGCTGCTCGACGCCGCCCTCGACGGCGACTCCCCGTGGCTGATGTACGAGTATGTCGGCGGCGGCTGCCTGACGGACCTGGTCCACCGCTGGCAGGCGCTCGTCGGCGCCGACCGCGAGCGCGCCGTCGTCGCGGCGCTGCACGAGCTCGCGGCCGCGGTCGGCCACTTCCACCGGCTCGCGCCGCCGATCGTCCACCGGGATTTGAAGCCGTCGAACATTCTGGTCGGCGTCGGTGGCCCGGGTCACGCGCTTCGCATTACGGACTTCGGCATCGGCGGCGTGGCGGTGGACTACCTCCGCACGCAGAGCCCGCGCGGGCAGTCGGTGGCGACCGGGTGGCTGGAAACATCGCTGCGCGGGAGCTACACGCCGCTGTACGCCAGCCCGCAGCAGCGCGGCGGCGGCCCGCCCGACCCGCGCGACGACGTTCACGCCCTCGGCGTCATCGGCTACCAGCTGGCGACCGGCCGGCTCGACCAGGCGCCCGGCATCGACGCCGCCGAAGACCTGACCGAAGCGGGTATCGGCGCGGGGTTCGTGGCGCTGCTGTCGCGGTGCGTGGCCCAGAAGCCGGAGCGCCGGCCGAAGGACGCCGGCGAGCTCGCGGAGAAACTGGCCGAGTTGCTGGGGGCGGCGCCGAAGCCCGCGCCGCCTCCGCCGCCCGAACCGGTGCCGCCGCCGGTCATGGCGTCGCCGCCTTCCCCGCCGCCGCCACCAGCGCCGCCGCAACAGCCGGCTGACGCCGGCCGCTCGCCGGCGCCCGTGCGCCAACCCGTCCCGTTCCGCGCCATCGCCTTTGCCCGCGCCCTCGCCGACACCACCTGGACGCCCGTCCCCGGCCGGCTCCCCGGCGACATCACCCTCCGCGCGGATTCGGCCTACCGCCTCGCCTTCCCCGCCGACGGCACCACCGACGCCGTCGTCGGGAAGCTGTGGGCGCTGCGCGACTGGCCGAACCTGGAAGCCATCGACCTGTCCGGCTGCGGCGCGATCACCGACGCGGCGCTGGCCCACCTGGGGGCGCTGCCGGGGCTGACGGCAGTGAACGTGGCCGACACCGCCGTGACCGACTCGGGCGTGTGCCGGCTGCTGACCCGCTTCCCCGACCTGACGGCGGTGGGGCTGGCCGGGTGCGGTCGGCTGTCGGCGGCGGTGGTGCCGTACCTCGCCCGGCTGCGGAACCTCAAGGCGGTGACGCTGCCGCCGCGCGCGGACACGGCCGACGTGCGCCGCGAGCTGGCCCGCCGCCGGCCGGGGCTCGTGGTGCGGTCGGACCACCTCGCCGCCGCGGGCCGGGGCGGCTAGTGTGTTCCGTTAGCCCGCCGACCGGCGCCGCGAAGGATTCCCGCATGTCCACCCCCGCCGCCCCACCCAACCTCGACGACCCGTCGTTGTACCTCAACCGCGAACTGAGCTGGCTCCAGTTCAACCGCCGCGTCCTCGAAGAGGCGCAAGACCCCAGCGTGCCGCTCCTCGAGCGCCTGAAGTTCCTCGCCATCTTCAGCGCCAACCTCGACGAGTTCTTCATGGTCCGCGTCGGCGGCCTCCAGCAGAAGGTCGCGGCCAACGTCCCCCACGGCTCCGGGGCCGACCGCACGCCGCCGACCGTGCAGGCCGAGCGCATCGCCGCCGCCGTCCGCGAGATGACCGCCGCCCTCTACCGCGTCCTCAAGGACGAGGTGCTGCCGGCGCTGGAGCAGAAGGGCGTCGTCATCCGCTGGGCCGACCCGCTCACCGGCGACGACCTGAAGCACGCACGCGAGCTGTTCCGTCGCGAAATCTTCCCCGTCCTCACGCCGCTGGCGACCGACCCCGCCCACCCGTTCCCGCACCTCCTGAACAAGTCGCTGAACCTCGCCGTCACCGTCCGCCGGCCGGGCGACGCCGACCCACTGTACGCCGTCGTGCAGGTGCCGGCCGTGCTGCCGCGGTTCGTGCCGCTGCCGAGCGGCAACCCCGCCCGCAACGGCGCCGCCGGCCCGCTCCACGTCCTCGCGCCGCTCGAAGCCGTCATCAAGGCGCAGCTGTCGGACCTGTTCCCCGGCATGGATTTGGGCGAAGCCGTGTGCTTCCGCGTCACCCGCGACAGCGAGTACGAGATCGACGACGAGGGCGTGGACGACCTGTTGCAGGCGATCGAGGCGCAGGTGAAGGCGCGCCGCCGCGGGCACGCGGTCCGGCTCGAAATCGAGGCGGGCGCGCCGGCTGACCTGGAGCAGTTCCTCGTCAGCGCGCTCGACCTCGACCCCGAGGACGTGTACCCGGTGCGGGGCCTGCTCGACCTGACGGGGCTGTTCCAGGTGTACGGCCTGCCGGGCTTCCCCGACCTGCGCGACCCGCCGTTCGTGCCGGCCCAGGTCGCCGCGTTCTCGCAGGCGGTCAGCCCGTGGGCGGCGGTGCGCGGCCGCGACATCCTCGTCCACCACCCCTACGAGTCGTTCGCACACGTCGTGGACTTCATCGAGCACGCGGCCGACGACGACCGGGTGCTCGCCATCAAGCAGACGCTCTACCGCACCAGCTCCGACTCGCCGGTCGTGCGCGCCCTGCAGCGCGCCGCCGACCGCGGCAAGCAGGTCACGGCCGTCATCGAGCTGAAGGCCCGGCTCGACGAGGAGCGGAACATCCTGTGGGCGAAGGAGCTCGAAAAGAGCGGCGTCCACGTCGTGTTCGGGTTCGTCGGCCTCAAGACGCACTGCAAGGTCGCGCTGGTGGTGCGCCGCGAGGAGGACAACACGATCCGCCGCTACGTCCACCTGGCGACGGGCAACTACAACCCGCAGACCGCCCGCATCTACACCGACCTCGGCTTCTTCACCGCCAACACCGATTTCGCGGACGACGTGTCGGCGCTGTTCAACTACCTGACCGGGTACGCGGAGCTGCCGCAGTGGCGGAAGCTGATCGTGGCGCCGAGCCGGCTGCAGGCGTCGATGATCGAGAAGATCGAGCGCGAGGCGGCGAACGCGGCGGCCGGGAAGCCGGCGCGCATCCTCGCCAAGCTGAACGGGCTGCTGGAGCCCGCGGTGGTGAAGGCGCTGTACAGGGCGAGCCAGGCCGGGGTGCCGATTCACCTCGTGTGCCGCGGCATCTGTGCGCTGCGGCCGGGGCTGCCGGGCGTGAGCGAGACGATCCGCGTCACGTCGGTGGTGGACCGGTTCCTGGAGCACAGCCGCATCTTCTACTTCGAGAACGGCGGCGACCCCGAGGTGTACACCGGCAGCGCCGACTGGATGGACCGCAACCTGAGCCGCCGCGTGGAGGTGGTGTTCCCGATCGAGCAGCCGGACCTGAAGGCGCGGGTGATCGACGAGATTTTGAAGACGACGCTGGCCGACAACGTGAAGGCCCGCGAGCTGCTGCCGGACG
>DASPHQ010000376.1:0-2038 GCA_035629595.1 Urbifossiella sp.
TGGCGCCTCCGGCGGACGGGCGGATGCGACGACGAACTGTTGCGGCGCCCCCGTGCCGTCGAATATACTCATACCACCCGCCGGCGCGTCCCCGCGCCCCCGCCCGCTCCCGGAGCGCCGATGCTCACCGTCCCCGGCCACGCCCACCGCTACTGCGACGGCCTCACCCGCCGCGGCTTCCTCACCGCCGGCGCCGCCGCGTGCCTCACCCTGCCCGGCCTCATGCGCGCCGAAGCCGCCACCGGCCGCCGCTCGCACAAGTCCGTCATCATGGTCTACCTGACCGGCGGCATGGCCCACCAGGACACGTTCGACCTCAAGCCGAACGCCCCGGCCGAAGTGCGCGGCACGTTCAACCCCATCCGCACGAACCTGACCGGCGTCACCGTCTGCGAACACCTGCCCATGCTCGCCCGCTGCATGGACAAGGTCGCCGTCGTGCGGTCACTCGTCGGCCAGCGCGACGAGCACAGCAGCTGGCAGAGCTACACCGCCACCACCATGGACGCCGCCAGGCGGGAACAGAAGCCGCACTTCGGCAGCGTCGTCGCCCGCCTCCAGGGCCAGACCGACCCCATCGTGCCGGCGTTCGTGGACCTGTCGCCGACGATGCAGCACCGGCCGTACAACTCGCCCGGCCAGGCGATGCTCGGCCGCGCCGCCGCCCCGGTCAAGGTGGACGGCGACGAGATCAGCGTGATGCGCAACCTCGTCGTGCCGCAGGGGCAGCTCGCCGACCGCCGCGCGCTCCTCGGCGGCCTCGACAGCTTCCGCCGCGCCGAGGGCGGTTCCACCGACACGTTCCACGACCGCGCCTTCGACGTGCTCACCAGCAACAAGGTCGTGGACGCCCTCGACGTGACGAAGGAGCCCGAGCGCGTCCGCGAGCGCTACGGCCGCGGCTCCCCGCGCCACCAGGGCGACGGCGCCCCGCAGTGGAACGATCAGCTGCTGATGGCCCGGCGGCTCGTGGAAGCGGGCGCCCGCGTCGTCACCGTGGCGTACGGCTTCTGGGACACGCACGGCAGCAACTTCCGGAGCCTCGAACGGCAGCTGCCGCTGTTCGACCGCGGCGTGTCGGCGCTGGTGGAGGACATCCACGCCCGCGGCCTGGACAAGGACTGCCTCGTGGTGGTGTGGGGCGAGTTCGGGCGGACGCCGAAGATCAACAAGGACGCCGGCCGCGACCACTGGGCGCGGGTGAACTTCGCGCTGATGAGCGGCGGCGGGCTGCGGACGGGGCAGGTGATCGGCACGACCGACGCCCAGGCCGGCGAGGCGAAGGACGACCCGACGCCGTACCCGAACGTGCTGGCGACGACGTACCACGCCCTCGGCATCGACCCGCACGCGATGGTGTACGACGTGTCGAACCGCCCCAACCCGGTGCTGCCGGGGTCGGCCCAGGTCATCGACAAGCTGGTGTAATCGCCGCTCGCATTTGGGTCCGGTAGCCGCAGGCTTTAGCCTGCGTCCACGCGAGCGCAGGCTAAAGCCTGCGGCTACCAGCAGGGGCGGCGCAACATGAAGATCGCCCTCGCCAGCCCGCGCGTCGCGGCGACCGTCGCCGACGGGCTCGCCGCCACCGACCGCCTCCTCGCCGCGGCCTCCGCGCGGGGCGCCCGCGTCGTCGGCTTCCCCGAAGCGTACCTCCCCGGCCTCCGCGGCCTCGACTTCCCCGTGCCGCCGTTCGACCGCGCCGACCAGGAGCACACCGTCGCCGCGGCGGCCGAGATGACGCGCCGCCACGGCGTCGCCGCGGTGCTCGGCATGGAGTGGCACACCGCCGCCGGCCGGCACATCGCCGCGGTCGTGCTTGACGCGCAGGGCCAGCTCGTCGGCGTGCAGACGAAGAACCAGCTCGACCCGACCGAGGAGCCGCTGTACGTGCCGGGCCGCACCCGCCGGCTGTTCACCGTGGACGGCCTGACGTTCGGCGTGGCAATCTGCCACGAAGGCTTCCGCTACCCGGAGACGGTGCGCTGGGCGGCGGCGCGCGGCGCGCAGGTGGTGTTCCACCCGCACTGCACCGGCAGCG
>DASPHQ010000377.1:0-3126 GCA_035629595.1 Urbifossiella sp.
GAGCGCCGAAGCCGCCGGGCCACGGGTGGGGACGCGGGAGGCCCTCCGGCACCCGGCGGTGCTACTCCAGATGGCAGTGTTCTTCGTGTACACCGGGCTGGAGATGGCGCTCAGCCAGTGGGCGTTCACCGTGCTCACCGAGCACCGCGGCGTCGCGGCCGAGGCCGCGGGCGTCGCGGCCGAGGCCGCGGGCGTCGCCGTCGGCGCCTACTGGGGGAGCATCGGCGTCGGCCGGGTGGTGTTCGGCCTCGTCGCCGACCGCGTCGGCATCGACCGGCTCCTCCGCGCCTGCCTGCTGGCGGCGGCCGCGGGGGCGGTGCTGTTCGCGGCGCCGCTGCCGGCGTGGTGCGCGTTCGCCGGGCTGGTGGTCGCCGGCGTCGGGCTCGCGCCGGTCTTCCCGTGCCTGATGACGCGTACCCCGCAGCGGCTCGGGCCAGGGCTGTCGGCGCACGCGATCGGCTTCCAGGTCGGCGCGGCGATGATCGGCGCGGCGGCGATCCCGGCGGCGCTCGGGCTCCTCGCCGGCGGCGCCGGGCTGGGCGCGGTACCGGCCGCGTCGGCGGCGCTGGCCGCGGGGCTGTGGCTGCTCCACGAGTGGCTGGTGCGACGGGGGACGAACTGACGGGACGAAGAAAAACCGGGGGATGACGCCCCCGGCTCGCCCGTTCGATTCAGTTCACCACCTGGAACGACTCGAAGAACGCGGCCGCGGCGGGGTCGCGGACGGCGGCGTCGGAGCCGCGCACCGTCAGCCGGTACAGCCGGGCGCCCACCACGAACACCCGCGCCCGCAGGTGCCGGTCGCCGGCCGTCGCCTCGAACTCCCACCCGCGCTGCTTGCCGTTCACCATCAACTCGCTCTTGCCGATCACCGCCCCCTCGCCCAGCTCGGCCGCGGTCGCGTCCCGCAATGCGTCCAGCGCCGCCCGCTGCGCCTTGGGCGCCGCCCCCTCCAGCTCCGGGTTGTCGGCGTACCCGGCCGAAAAACTCGCGCCGTCGGCCGACACCGCGTACGACGTGAACGTCAGCCCGTCGGCCTCGGCCGTCGCCTTCGCCGGCGCCGCCGGGAAGCGCGCCTTGAACTTCCCGTTCGTCGAGTGGATCGCCGCCCCCGTCGCCTTCGGCGTCGGCACCTCGGCGGCGGGCGTGGGCGTCCGCTTCGGCGGGGCCGTCGCCAGCCGCTCGGCCGGGTTCGACGCCGGGCCGCCGTGGTCGCCCAGCAGGGCGAACGAGTCGAGGAACTCGTCCGCCTTCGGGTCGTTCACGAACTCGTCCACGCCCATCACCGCCACCATGTACATGCGGGTGTTCACGAGGTAGATGCGGCAGCGGTACTTGCCGACCTTCGGCTCGGTGATCGACGCCAGGCACTCGCGCCCCGCGTGGCGGTCGTGCAGCATCACCCGCTTGGTGTCGAGCATCTTCCCGCCGACGCCCTGGGCCGACCCGGCGATGGCGTCGTCGAGCCGCTTCTGCGTCGCGCCGTTCCCCTCGTTCGCCGGGATGGGGAGGTCGGCGGTGCCGACCATGTAGCCGCCCTTGTTCCCCCACGGCTCCTTCACCCACATGGTGAACGTGACGCCGAACGCCGACTTCGACTTCTCCGCGGGCGCGCCGGGGAACTTCGCCTTCCACTTGCCGTCCGGCGACGTGAACTCCGCCATCGGCGGGTTGAGCATGTCCTTGAACTTGCCGCACCCGCTGGCGAACAGCGCGGCGGACACGGCGGCGAGGAGTACGAGGCGCGGCACGGCGGGTCTCCCGGGGGCGGTGGGAAGTCTCCCCGGAGCCTAGTACACGCCCGGCCGGCCGGATGCTCCAACCGGGTTCATTGGTTCCAGGGAAGGGGGGTACCCCGTCCCAGAAGCATTGAGTCGTCTGGAAGAATCAACATTGGACCGACGCGGCGGACGGAAGTGGCAGCCCGATCACCGCTTGCGGCGGAAGGTCGGCCAACCGCCCGGCGGGCTGCAAATGGCGGGAATCGTGTTGGTATCCCGGGCGCACGTGCGTTACAATCCTCCCAATCGTCAGAGCGACGACATCCGGCGCCCGTCCGCTCCCGTCTTTCCGAGCGTCGCCATGATGCCCTCCGCCCGTCGTTCGCGGCTCGCCGTGGAAGTGCTGGAAGCGCGGACCGTCCCGAGCGTGGAGCCGTGGGGTCCATACCCGGATCCGAATTCGCAGGATCCGCCGCCCCCGCCGCCCGAGAACCCGCCCCCGCCCGGACCGACCGAGCCGCCTTACGGTCCGTACCCGTATCCGGGATTTCCTCCGCCCACGGGCGGCGACCGCCCCCGACCGGTGGCGATCCCCCGCCGGCCGGCGACGACCCGCCGACGGGTGCAATCAACCTGCTCGCCGACACGAACGTCGACGGGCAGTTCGACGCGGCCGACGACGCGCTCGAGGACGACTTGCTCGGCAAGATCGTGTTCATGAACGACGACGACGACGACTGCAACCTGCAACTCGACGAGTGGCAGGCGGAGCCGACGCCTGGCGAGGACGACCTGGCCGAGGTGCGGATTGACCTGGACCTGCCGTCGTCCGGGTCCGGGGGCATGGGATTCGTCGTGGGTCTGAGCCTGGCCGGCGACACGTCGGCGGTGCGGCTGTGGAAAGCCGCGGACCGGAGCGAGGAGTTGTCGCTCGGCATGTACTGGATGGCCTACCAGGCGCCGACGGTGATCTTTGTGGAAGCGCTGGGCGTCGGATTCGCGACGCTGACAGCTACGCTCGTCGACCTATCCGGCCAGTACGCGGTGCAGCCGGGCGGCGTGGCGGGTCGGGACACAATCAACTTCCGGCTCTCTCAAATCAACCTGGACGTGAACAACGACTTCGATACTGACGACCCCGAGGACGGGCTCTGGATGTACCGGCCCGGGTATTCGGGCACCACCCCCACACTCTCGTCCGGCACCTTCCGAGATGTCACACCACTCGCCCCGCAGCGGACGAATCTCGTTCTCAACGGGCTCGGGACGAGCGTGAGTGTGGCAGCCGTAACCGCGTCGTTGACCAGCATGTCGGAAATCAGCGGATACACCGGGAATGCCACCGATCCCGGCGACACATCCCTCGACAATCGTGACGACGTGAGTTTCAGCCCCGACGAGGACA
>DASPHQ010000378.1:0-5735 GCA_035629595.1 Urbifossiella sp.
AGCAGGTGTCGAGCACCAGGTCCAGGTCGTGCGCGGCGATCAGCTTCGTACCCGGGAGGTCGCGGACGACGCCGATCAGCTCGCGCCGGCCGCGCGGGTCGAGGAACATGCTCGGCTCGTCGAGCAGCAGGACCGCCGGCCGCATCGCCAGTACGCCGGCCAGCGCCGCCCGCCGCTTCTCCCCGCCGCTGAGCTGGAACGGCACCCGCTCCCCCGCGTCCGCCATCCCGACCGCCGCGAGCGCCCCGGCGGCGCGGGCCTTCGCCTCGTCGGCGGTCGCGCCGAGGTTCAGCGGGCCGAACGCCACGTCCTCCAGCACGGTCGGGCTAAAGAGCTGGTCGTCGGGGTTCTGGAACACCACGCCGACCGTCTCGGGGAGTCTTCGCCGCTGCGCCGGGTCGGCCGGGTCGAGGCCGAGTACCGACGCCTCCCCCGGCTTCCCCGGCAGCACGCCGCAGAGGCGGAGGAACAGCGTCGTCTTGCCGGCGCCGTTCGGCCCCACCAGCCCGACGCACTCGCCGGGGTCCACGGAAAAGGCCACACCGGACAGGGCGGTGCGGCCGTCCGCGTACGTGTGTGTGAGGCTGGCGGCGCGGACGGCGGGGGTCACGCCGGGCATTGTAGGGCGTCAGCGTCCGAAGTGCTGCTGGATCGCCACCCAGTAGGCGCGGCCCTCGTCGCTGGTGTCGGTGAGGCCGAGGCCGCCGGCGCGGATGCGCGCCACCTCGGGGCTCAGCTGGTCGGCCGTCCGGAAGCGGACGTACCACAGCGCCCCGGCCCGCAGGCCGTCGTCGTCGAACACGTACACCGGCTGCGCCGAGCGGTCCATCAGCACGCGGTCGAACGCGGCCGCGGCGTCGGTCAACTTCTCCGGCGTCGTCTCGATGGCGGTGAAGGTCAGCCCCTTCTTCTCGGCCACGTCCCGGACGGCGTTCACGTCCGCGCCCGGCGGGTGGAGGTACACGACGGAACGGAAGCCCTGCTTCTTCAGGGTGTCGAACCCGTCCAGCGCCGGCCTGCGGCCCGACGCGGCGGTGGTGTTCACCCGCACGAAGCCGGGCACGCCGGTCGCCGGCGCGGCACCCACCGGCGGTTCCTGTGTCACCTGCGGCGGGCCGAGCACGCCCGGCGACGACAGTGACGACTTGCCGCCAGGGATCGGATCCGGCAGAAGGATTTCGGGGGCCGGCCCCTTCGGCGCCGCGCTCCCGCCGGGGAAGGCGTTCAGATCCGGCGGCGGCAACTGCCCGCCGATGGGGGCCGGCGTCACGGGTACGCCGGGCGGCGGGATCATGCCCGCGCTCGGCGGCAGCGGGAGATACGGCCGCGGGGTCGAGGTGGGGCTACAGCACTTGTGCCGGCACCCACCCACGGCGCCCGCGACGAGCACAGCGGTGAGAAGGAGTTTGCGACGCATGACGGTCCCTCCGCGAACGACCCACGTTCCGACACCGGATTCTAGACCAACGCCCGCTGGATTACGCGAAACGTGAGCCGCGCCGCGGGATTTGCAGTTATTACAGGGGCAGGTCTTGCGGGTGAGTGGGGATGCGCCGGCGGGGCCGACTGGGCAACCCGCGCGGGGGGCTGGGCAAGCTGGACTCCCGGGGCGAACCCGGAACCGCTAAAATCCCTCCCTTCGGAATCCTCGGACCGTCACGGCGGACCCCCATGTCGATCGACCACCCGTTCCTGACCACCGCCCGCGAGCGCGTCCTCACCCTCGACGGCGGCATGGGGACCAGCCTCCACCGCTACAAGCCGAAGGACGAGGACTGGGGGTACGCCCCGAACGGGAAGTCGCTCCTCAACCTGTCGGACGCCCTGGCGTACACCCACCCGCAGTGGATCCGCGAGATCCACGAGGGGTTCTTCGCCAGCGGGTCGGACGCGGTCGAGACGAACACGTTTAACGCGAACGGCATCGGCCTCGGCGAGTTCGGCATGGGCGACAAGCTGGACGAGATTAACCGGCTGAACATCCGCATCGCCCGCGAGGCGGCCGCGAAGTTCTCCGCCTCCGGCCACCCGAGGTTCGTGGTCGGCAGCGTCGGCCCCGGCACGAAGATGCCGTCGCTCACCGACCCCGCCATCTACATCGACTTCGACACCCTGGCCCAGGCGTACCGGCCTCAACTGCGGGTGATGATCGAGGAGCGCGTCGACGCCATCCTCATCGAGACGTGCTTCGACGTCCTCCAGGCGAAGTGCGTGGCGATCACCGCCATCGAGGAGATGAAGCGGGCCGGCGTGCGGCTGCCGCTGATGGTGCAACTCACCATCATCGACCAGAACCAGAAGATGCTCCCCGGCACCGACATCCCGGCGGCGCTGGTGGCGCTCGAGCCGATCGACGAGATCGACGTGATCGGCATGAACTGCGGCGTCGGCCCGGACCTGATGCACGACAGCGTCCGCCACCTCAGCCGGCACTCGCGGAAGATGCTGAGCGTGCTGCCGAACGCCGGCCTCCCCCAGACGCGCGGGGAGGAAACGTACTTCCCGATGAGCCCCGAGGTGATGGCCGACTGGGTGGCGCGGTTCGTGACCGAGTACGGGGCGAGCATCGTCGGCGGGTGCTGCGGGAACTCGCACGGGCACCTCGACGCGGTGTGCGCCCGCGTCCGCGGCCTCAAGCCGGCGAAGCGGAACCCGGTGTACATCCCCGCGGCGTCGAGTCTCCAATCGCTGCAAGAGTTGGTCGTCGACCCGAAGCCGCTGCTGGTCGGCGAGCGGACGAACACCAACGGCTCGCGGAAGTTCAAGCAGCTCCTCGAAAAAGAGGACTGGAACGGCCTCACCGAAATGGCCCGGGAGCAGGAGCGCGAGGGCGTCCACATTCTCGACGTGTGCGTGGACTACGTCGGCCGCGACGGCGTCCGCGACATGAAGGAGACGATCAAGCGGTACAACGCGGTGCTGACCAAGCCGATCATGCTGGACAGCACCGAGGTGCCGGTCATCGAGGCCGGGCTGAAGCTGTGCAGCGGCAAGGCCATCATCAACAGCATCAACCTGGAGGACGGCCGCAAGACGCTCGACCCCAAGACCATCCTCGCCAAGAAGTACGGGGCAGCGCTCGTCGCCCTCACCATCGACGAGAAGGGGCAGGCCGACACCGCCGAGTGGAAGTTTGAGGTCGCCAAGCGGATTTACGACATCGTCGTGCACGAGTACGGCATCCCGGCGTCGGACCTGATGTTCGACACGCTCGTGTTCCCGCTCTCCACCGGGCAGGAGCAGACGCGCAAGAGCGCCACCGCCACGTTCGACTCGATCCGCCTTGTCAAGCAGCACCTGCCGGGGGCGCTCACCCACCTCGGGCTGTCGAACTGCTCGTTCGGCCTGAGCCCGTACACGCGGCAGGTGCTCAACAGCATGTACCTCCACTACGCGGTGGAGGCCGGGCTCGACTCGGCGATCCTCCACGCGGCCAAGATCATGCCGCTGGCGAGCATCGACGACACGGGCCGCGAGCTGTGCCGCCGGCTGCTGTTCGACGAGCGGACGTTCGACGCCGCCGGGAACTGCGTGGAAGACCCGCTGCAGATGCTCATCGAGCACTATGCGGACAAGAAGGCCGAGTCGAAGAAGGGCCAGAGCTTGGGCGCGTCGGCGGAGGAGCGGTTGCGGCAGGCCATCATCCAGGGCCGCCGCGAGACGCTCGTCGCCGACCTGGACGCGGCCCGCGAGAAGCACAGCCCCATCGACATCATCAACAAGATTCTGCTGGACGGCATGAAGGTCGTCGGCGACCTGTTCGGCAGCGGCCAGATGCAGCTGCCGTTCGTGCTGCAGAGCGCCGAGGTGATGAAGGCCGCGGTGGCGTACCTCGAAGGGTTCATGGAGAAGGTGGAGGGGGCCGAGAAGGGGAAGATCGTGCTCGCCACCGTGAAGGGCGACGTCCACGACATCGGCAAGAACCTCGTGGACATCATCCTCACGAACAACGGCTACAAGGTCTACAACCTCGGCATCAAGCAGCCGGTGGACGCGATGATCGCCGAGTTCCAGAAGACCGGCTCGGACGCCATCGGCATGTCGGGCCTGCTCGTGAAGTCGACCGTCATCATGAAGGAAGACCTGGTGACACTAAACGAGCGCGGGCTGAACCCGCCGGTAATCCTCGGCGGGGCGGCGCTGAACCGCCGGTACGTCGAGGAGGATTTGCGGGCGATCTACAAGGGCCGGCTGTTCTACGGCGAGGACGCCTTCGCCGGCCTGCGCGTGATGGACGAGATCGTGGCGCGGAAGAAGCTGGCGAGCGTCGGCAGCGTGGCGTTGCGCGGCGTCGTGGAAGGCGCCCGCACCCCGACCAAGGCCGTGGAAGGCGGTGACGGCGGGGGCGATGTCGTGCTCAAGACGCGGCCGACGAGCAAGCACAGCAAGAACGGTCACGCGCTGCCATCGCGGTCGCCGGGCCTACCGAAGGCGCCGGACCTGCCCGTGCCGCCGTTCCTCGGCAGCCGCGTGCGGACCGACTTCGACATGAAGGAAATCTTCGGCTACCTCAACGAGATCACGCTGTTCAGCACGCAGTGGCAGTTCCGCAAGGGCGGCGTCAAGGTCGCCGACTACGAGACGCAGCTCCGCGACACCGCCCGCCCGGCGCTGGCGCGGCTCAAGGAACTCTGCCTCAGAGAGAACATCCTCCGCCCCGCCGCGGCCTACGGGTTCTTCCCCGCCGCGTCCGACGGCACGAAGCTGACCGTCTACGAGGCCGACCACACGACGCCGAAGACGAGCTTCGACTTCCCCCGGCAGGACCACGGCGACTACCTGTGCCTGTCCGACTACGTCGAGCCGGCGCGCGACGGCCGGGCGGTGGACTACGTCGGCTTCATGGCGGTGACGATGGGCCACGAGGTGACGCGGGTGGCGCAGGAGTGGTACAAGGCCGGCGAGTACATGGACTACATGTTCCTGCACGGCCTCGGCGTGGAGTCGGCGGAGGCGCTGGCCGAGTACTTCCACCGCGAGTTGCGGCGCGAGTGGGGCGTCGGCGGCGACGACGCGGCGGACGTGCGGAAGCTGTTCAAGAAGCACTACCGCGGCTGCCGCTATGCCTTCGGCTACCCGGCCTGCCCGCGGCTCGAGGACCAGGCGCAGCTGTTCGAGCTGATCGACCCGGGCCGCATCGGGCTGGCGCTGAGCGAGCAGTTCCAGTTGGAGCCCGAGCAGAGCACGACGGCGATCGTGCTGCACCACCCGGGGGCGAAGTACTTCAACGTCACCCGCTACACCGACGAGGCGGTTACTGGCTGACTCGTCTGGTGCTTTGGTATTGGGTTGGTAGCCGCGGGCTTTAGCCCGCGCTCAGCTGAGCGCGGGCTAAAGCCCGCGGCTACCAGCCCTTCCACTCACCCCGATTGGCAATCGTCCGAGCCGCAGCCGCCCGCCGGCCGCGACCAGGCGGTCGGCGCCGCGCTTCAGCCGGCCGTGCATCCCCAACTCGAACCGGCCGAACAGCAGGCCGACACTCAACGCGACAACCCCCACCACCAGCGCACGCGCCGACGAGCCCGCCAGGACGTCGGCCTTCTGCATCAGCCGGAACGACAGCAGAATCAGCGGGACGTGGAGTAGGTACAGCCCGTAGCTGTACCCGCCCCAGACGGCATAGCGGTTGTTCGGCCGAACGTCGGGGATTTGCACCAGAAACCAGACCGTCAGCCCGGCCGCGACGCCGCGGAACCACTGGTGCGGGTCGATGGCGGTGAACGGCACCCACACCG
>DASPHQ010000379.1:0-5850 GCA_035629595.1 Urbifossiella sp.
GTGGCGCTGTTCACCACGCTGTTCTTCCAGCTGTACGCGCACGTCGGGGCCGAGCTGTACGACGCCCCCGGCCCGACCAGCCCGTGGCAGTGGTTCGCGTTCTCGGCCGCGCACGCCTTCCGCGCCGGCGACGTGTTCGACAGCGTCGAGGCGTTCGGGTGGGGCGTCCAGCCGGTGAAGCACGTCAGCCCGCTCGTGGGGGTGGTCGTCGTCGCCTACCACGTCGTCGTGGACGTGTTCTTCCTCGGCCTCGTGTGGGCCGGCGTCGGCCGGTTCCGCGAGGCCGTCCTGGCCGACGACGAGTTCCGCGGCATGCTCGTCCGCCTCGGCCTCGCCGCGTTCGTCATCTGGTTCGTCACCTGGGTCGTGGTCGCGTTCTTCGTCCGCCCGTGGCGCCTCGCCGACGTGCCGCTCTGGTTCGTGGAAAACATCCTGCGGGTGGTCGACTTCGCGGACGTGATGGAGAGCTTCGGCCTCCGCCTCCACACGCTCCCGCGCGAGGGCGTCGGCGGCGTCCTCACCGTGCTCTGCCGGCTGTGGATCGGCCTCGGCGTGGCGGTGCTCCTCACCCGCAAGCGGAAGCCGCCGCCGCGCCGCGTGCTCACGCCGCCGGGCGTCGCGGCCCGGCCGTACTGGCGCCTCCGGGCCGGCGCGCTGGCCGGGATGGCGGTCGCGCTGTTCGCCGCCGGGCTGGTCGGGTGGCTGGCCGCCGGCTCGCCGGCCGACTCGCTCGCGGCGGCGGTGAAGGAGGGGCCGGACGACCGCGCCGAGGCGGCGCTGCGGGCGCTGCGGCGGATGGGGCCGTCGGCCGGGGCCGCGGTCGAGCCGCTCGTCGCCGCCCGGCCGGACGCCCCGCCGGCGGTGCGCGACGGCATCACCCGCACGCTCGGCTACCTCGGCACGTCGGCGGCGCCGCCGCTCCGCACGATCGCGCTGGCGGAACCGGCGGAGTCGGCTGGGCTCGCGGTCGAGTCGCTCGCGGAGGTCGGCGGGGCGGCCGCGCCGGACCTCGTGGCCGTGTGGGCCGGGACGGCCGACGACACGGTGAAGGGCCGGGCCGACGCGGCGATCCGGCGCGTCGGCGGGGCCGGCGTCGCCCCGCTGATCGACGGCTTCACCCCCGAGAACGCCCACGGCCACTACGTGTGGCTCGGGCGGCTCGACGCCAACTGGCGGATGCGCGGCACGGCCAACCCGACCGCCCGCGCCTGCCACGACCTCGACGACCTGAAGAGCCGCGCCGGCGGCGGCGACGCGGCGGCCGCGGCCGCCGCGATGACCCAGGCGCGAGCCTGCGGCACGGCCGCCAAGGAACTGCTCGACATCGCCTACGACAGCCTCAACCACACGGACCCGGGGGTTCACAATGCGGCGGCGGGTATCGTCACCGCGGCCGGCTCGGCCGAGACTCCGAAGCTGCTCGCGCTCGCCCGCGCCACCCCGGAAAAACTGACGGTCGCGCCCGGCGTGTTGGCCGCGCTCAACGACCCGGCGATGTGGCCGTCGGCCGTGCTCGCCGACCCGAACACGCTGCCGGCGCTGCTGGCGCTGACCCGCCGGCCGGAGGGCTTCCCGGTCGCCGTGCGGCACCTCGGGCACTACGGCCCGGCGGCGGCGCCCGCGGTCGGGATTCTGATCCCGAAGGTCGCCGACCCCGACGCCGGAACCCGCGGGAAGGCCCGCGAGGTACTCGCCCGCGTCCGCCCGGGGTGGAAGGACGACCCGGCGCTGAACGACGCCCTCCCGACGTTCCTGCACCGGCTCCCGAAGCTGCCGGCCGCCGAGGCCGACGAGTTGTACGCGGCGGTCAAGCCGCTCACCCCGGCCCAGGCGGAGGCCGTGGTCGGCGCGGTCGCCCGCGAGGTCCGCGAGATCCAGGAGCACTACAAGGACTTCCGCGGCGAGGAGTGGCGCAAGGGCGGGCAGGAGCAGTTCGCCAAGGCGATCGACGGCGTGTTCGGCGCCGTCGAGCGGCTCGGCCCGCGGGCGAAGGCGGCGGCACCGGCGCTCCAGGGGCTGACCCGCGTCGGCGTCTACACGGCGAACGACCGCTACGTGCCGATCGTGAACGAGCGCGTGGCCCTCAGTTTGGATCGGCTCAGCGGGGAGACCGCCGACACGCTGCCGCTGCGGATGGCTCGGCTCGGCTACGGCCCCGAGGGGCTGGCCTTCCTTCGCGGCCGGGGGAAGCGCGCCGTCCCGTTCGTGCGCGGGCTCCTCGACGCCGGCGGCGACCCCTCCTTGCTGAACGGCCTGAAGGCCGCCGCCGCCCTCGGCGCCGACGCCGAGCCGCTGCTGCCGCAGTTGTTCGCCGTACTCCCGAACGCCAACCGCCGCGCCCGCGGCGACGGCCCCGACGAGGTGTGGCTGCTCGGCGAGCTGGCCCGCACGCTGAGGGCGATCGACCCCGCGTGGATGGCCCGGCCGGAAGCGGTCCCGCTCGGCCGGATGCTACAGCTCACCGCCCCGGACGCCGAATCGGCCGCGGCGCGGCAGCGCGTCCTCGATCTGGTCGCCGCCGCGGACTCGGTCGTGATCCCGAAGGTCGCCGCCGCGGTGGTGCGGGCCGGCGTCGTGGACCCGCCGGTGAAGGCCGTGTTCGACAGGTCCGCCCCGGACTGGCGAACCGACCCGGCGGTGAAGGCCGCCGCCCCGGAGATGGTGAAGCTGATCGCCGACCGCGACCGCAGCGTCGGCGCCGAGCGGGCGCTGCTCGACCTCGGCCCGACCGGCGCCGAGGCCGTCGCCGCGACGCTGGCCGGCCTGTCGGACGAGGTGGTCGCCGGGCGCACGGGGTTCGTGAAGGGGGCCGAGATGCGCGACCGGGCGGTCGCGCTGCTGGCGCGGTTCGACCCGCCCGCGAAGGCCGCCGCGCCGGCGCTGCTGGCGCTGGCCGCGAAGCCGAAGCTGCACGTCGAGGCGGTGCCGGGGGTGCTCGCGGCGCTGGACAAGGCGAACCCCGGCTGGGCCGCCGACCCGACCCACCAGGCGGCGGTGAAGGCGGCGGCCGACGCGCTGCAGGCGCGCACGGCCGAGAACCCGCTGTTCGCCGGGTACGCGGGTCGGTTCGGCGCCGCCGTCGGGCCGGAACTGGTCCGCCAGTTCGAGACCGCCCGGTCGGACCCGGAGGCGGTCGAGGCGCTGGGGCGCATCGCCGCCGCCGGCCCGGCCGCGAAGGGGGCAGTGCCGGCGCTCACGAAGCGGGCCGCCGACAAGGACGGCCGCAACCGCCCGGCCGTGATCGACACCCTCGGGAAGGTCGCGGCCGGCGACCCGACGGTGGTGCCGACCCTCGTCCCGCTCCTGCTCGACCCGGACGCGAAGGTCCGGGCCGCGGCCGCTCCGGCGCTGGACCGGGTGGACCCGAAGTGGAAGACGAAGCCGGCCGCGAAGGCGCTGGCGGCGACGGCGAAGGGTCAGCTGACGGCCGCGGACGCGGGGAAGCGCGCCGGCGGGGCGGAGGTGCTGGGTCTGGTCGGGGACGCGGCGCAGGTTCCGGCGCTGTGCCCGGCGGTGCTCGACACCGACCCGGCGGTCCGGGCCGCGGCCGGGAAGGCGCTGGACACCATCGACGCGGACTGGCGCGCGAAGCCGGCGGCGAAGCAGGCGGCCGCGACCGCCGTGAAGCAGTTGACGAGCGCGGAGGTGCGGAAACGGTTCGACGCGGTCGGGGCGCTGGACGTGCTGCTGCCGTCGACCGCGGCGGCGCCGCTGGAGCAGCTGGTGGCCCGCGAGGCGGACGCGAACACCCGCCGGTACGCCGAGCAGGTGCTCGCCCGCCTCCGCAAGGCGCCGTGAGCCCGCGGTCGGCTCAGAACCTGTCCAGGAAGAATGGCCGCAAAAAGGCACAAGAAGCACAAAAAGACGGATGGATCGGATCGGTCTCGGTCTTCGTTTTGTGCCGCTTGTGCCTTTTTGCGGCGATTCTTCTCGGACAGACTCTCACTTGCCGTCCTTGAGCTCCCGGAGCGTCCGGACCAGCCGGGCCGGGTCGTCGCTGGCGAGCGACTCCGGGGCGTGCGCCAGCAGCGGCAGCACCTCCGCCCGCGTCCCGTTGCCCGTGCCCAGGTGCAACTCCAGCCCCAGCCGCCGCACCCGCGGCACCAGCGCCGCGTCGGACAGCCACCGCGGCCACAGGCGGATCACCTTCACCCCGGCCTTCGCGAACGGCTCGATGTCGTCCGCGGTCGGCACCAGCCCGATCTGCCGGGCCTCCGGCAGCAGCTTCCCGAACGCCGTGGCGTGCCCCACCGAGCGCACGCCGAGGACGAGCCGCTTCGGCTCGCCGTGCCCGCGCACCTCGGCCGCGATCTTCGTCGCGTACTCCGCCCCGTCCTCCTTCAGGTCGATCATCACCCCGACCTTCCCCTTCGCGGCCGCCAGCACCTCCCGCAGCGTCGGCACCCGCTCGCCCTTGTACTTCGCGTCGAACTTGACCCCGGCGTCGAGCTTCATCACGTCGGCGAGCGTCAGGTCCGCGACCTTCCCCGTGCCGTCGGTGGTGCGGTCCACCGTGTCGTCGTGGAGGCAGACCAGCACGCCGTCCTTCGTGGTCCGCACGTCCACCTCGGCGGCGTCGGCCCCGGCCTCGGCGGCCCGGCGGACGCCGGCCAGGGTGTTGCCGGGGCGGTCGGCACACGACCCCATGTGGCCGATCACCTCCCGCACCCGCGCGGCGGCCTTCGCCGCGTCCGCGGGGTCGGCGGCCGGGGCGAGGGCCGGGAGAACGAGAAGCAGGGCCGCCGTGGTGCGGGTGAACATGGGAGGTCTACTTTACGACGTGGCCGAGCGTGTGGGATGGGCAAAGCCCACCCGCCGCGGCGGGTGGGCTTTCAGCCCGGACACACTACGAGGAAAACACACCCGCTCACCGGCGCCACCGTCAGCCGACGAACACCCCGCCGTCGAAGCCGTCCTCGTACGGGATGAACTCGTTCAGCAGCTGGAGCGTGTCCCCGTCGAGCACCCGCACCGTCGGGCCGTACTTCGGACCCGACCCGAGGATGATCCGCGACTCCCCGTCGGCGCCGCCGATGTGGGACAGGTTCACCGTGAACCCCTCCCGCAGGGTCCGCCCGTACGCGTCCGGGCCGAAGGCCGAGAAGCTGTTCCGCAGGGCGCCCGTCACGCCGTCGAAGCTCCGGAGGAGCGGGCCGCCGCCGTCCCCCGTCGCGGTCAGGATCACGCCGCTGCCGGCCCCGCTCAGCCGCCCGCCGGTGACGTACACCCCGCCGCTGAACGACGTGTCGTAGGCGAAGAAGCTCAACACCTGCGCCCCGGTCCGCCCGTCGAACGTCTTCACGTGCGGGGCGCCGCCGCGGCCGGCCCCGGTGATGATCGAGGCCGGGCCGGTCGGGTTCAGGTTGCCCACCCCCACGTTCACCCCGCCGCGCTGCGACTGGTCGTAGGCGAAGAAGCTCCGCTGCACGTTGCCCAGCGCGTCGAACACCCGCACCACCGGGCCGCCGCCGAACCCGCTCCCGGTGATGATCGACGCCACCCCGGTGCCGGTGATGTCGCCGGCGGTGACCGTCACGCCGCCGCGGAAGCTCGGCTCGTAGGCGTAGAACGACGAGATCTGCGCGAACGTCGCCCCGTCGAACACCTTGACCACCGGGCCGCCGCCGATGCCGGTGCCGGTGATGATGTCCGGGATGCCGTCGCCCGATACGTCGGCGCTGGCCGTGCGGATGCCGCCGGTGAAGTCGCCGAACGGCCGGAAACGGAAGCGTTCGTTGCCAGCTCCGAAGTCGAAGACGCGCACCCAGCCGCCGCCGAGACCTTCCCCGAGCACGGCGAACACCGTGGGCCGCACGTTCGACGGGTTGAACGCGGCGAAGTTCGGCGTCG
>DASPHQ010000380.1:0-2595 GCA_035629595.1 Urbifossiella sp.
GAGGCGGTCGGTCGGGTCGGTGGAGTCGTCCATGACTCGGGTCTCGGCGGGGTGCGGGGATGAACGCCATCATCCTCGACCCGACTCACCCGCGGAAGCCGAACCGGTGGGTAGGATTACCTTCGCCGGACGCCTAAGACCCCTCGGGTCCGGCCGCGTGACGGGCGCGGGGCCGTGACGCTCACGCCGCGATGGTCTTGGCCGCGCCGCGCGGAACGAAGTCGCCGGAGGTGCCGCGGGCCCGCCGCTCCGCCTCGGCCTCGTTCGTGATGCCCCCGCGGATGAGGCGGTTGAGCCCGGGCGCGGCCGCCTCCATCGCGTCCCACTCGGCCTGGTCGCAGACCGCGTTCGGCCCCTGCTCCATCCCCTTCACGGCCGCCTGGTACACGACCCACACACTCGTCCGCGTCGTCCGCATGAAACCCCCGTGTTGTGCGTGCCCGCCATTATCGGCCGAACCGGGGCCGGGGTTCGCTCGAGCTGTGCGTGAAATCCGACCGACACCGGGGGCGGGAGCCCTTCTCGGCCGGCGGTGCCTATGATTCAGTGGGTATCGGTCGGCCCGCGGGGAATGGAATGGACGGGGATGATCCGGAACTCGCGGCCGAGGTGGTTTGCGCCATCGCCCGCGCAGTCCTCGCCGCCGAAGGGGATGCCGACCAGTTGCAGGCGATCCCTCTCGGGAACACGGTGCAGCGGCTGGTGGCGATGCGCGACGACGTGCCCGCGGGCGAATCGGACGAGTACAAGCTGGTCGCGCTCGCCTCGGCCGTGCAGCGGGCGAAGGACGGCGACCGGGACGCTCGCGAGCAGCTCCCGGGCCTCGTCCGAGGCGTGCGGGAGTGGTTCGGGTTGCGGAACTGAACGAGCCCGAGAGGCCGACCCGCGCCGGCATCCCGGCGGGGGCGTCACGTCGAGAGGATGTCGCGCATGTCGGAGCCAGACGGGCCGGGGGTCGGGTCACCCGCGCAGGGGGAGCAACCCGCCCGGTCGTTCGCGAAGCGGGTCGTCGATCCGGTCAACTCGTTCACCTGGTTCGCGATGGACGCCCTGTGGATGTGCAAGCTGGCGTGGGCGGCGTACGTGTTCGTCGTGGTGACCGTCGTCACGGGCCTCTGGCTGCTGGTCGCAGGCTGGCGACAGAAGCGGGGCCTGCTGTTCGCCGACCTGGGACTGAACTGCTGGATCGCGATGAACGCCGTCTGGCTGGTCGCGGACCTGAACGGGCAGCCGACGCCGCTCGCGGTCGCCGTGCCGCTCGCGGTCGTGGGGGCCGCCTTCCTCGCCCTCGCGGCGTGGTACGCGCAGGATTTTCGGCGGGTGAGGATCTACGGCCGTTGAGCGGATGCCTCACCGGAACGCCGTTGGCCTACAGCCCCGGCTACGCCCGCAAGATGAAGGAGGTCGTCGAGAACAGCCCGCAGGACGCGTTCTGGCGCTACACCCGGTCCTACCGTGTGGCCCCGATCGCGGACGTCCTGTGGGAGCTCGCCGTCCTGGACAACTTCAGCTGCGGCTCAGCGCCAACGACGAGACCGGTTACCCGCCCCACGTTCCCGAAGGGGTTCGCGTGGCGTGGATACAGACTGGAGAGTCGCCTGAGGCCGCCGATCTGGCGTTCGCCACCCGCGAGGCACGGAAGGATTCGGCGAGGGTCAGCCTCGACCTCCTGTGCCCGACGGAAACGGACGCCGGCAAGCGAGAGGGGGCGACCGGTCCGAGCTGCCAGTTCTGCTTCAGGAAGGGACTTCTTTCACCCCCTCCGGCTTCGGCCGGGGGTGCCTTCTCATTTCAGCAACAGCCGTCGGGGAGTGCAGTCCAGCGACGGTGCGGCAGATGGCGTTTACTCCCGAGGCTTCCGCACCCGTCCGTACACGGCCATCACGGGCGTGACGGAGACGCCGTGAACCACAACCGACACCGCCACCGTCATCAGCGTCAGCATCACGAGCTGCCCGGCCACCGGTTCCGGCACGCCATGGGTCAGGGCGTATGCCAGGTAGTACACCGACCCGGCCCCGCGGATCCCGAACCACCCGATCAGCCGCCACTGCCGGCCCGTCACCCCCGTCCCGACGAGACCGACCCGCACTGCCAGCGGCCGGATCACCAGGAACACGAGGGGGACGAACCACCACCCGGCCGGGTGGAGGACGGCGGTGGAAAGCAGACTCCCGAGCACCATGACGACCGCCACCTCCCCGATCCGCTCGGCGTGCTCGTTGAACCGCAGTACCTCCCGGGTGAGGTGGGCCGGGGCCGTCTGCGGGTCGGTCGCCAGCTCGGCCTCGGCGACCCCCGCCCGCCGCGCCCGCAACTCCTCCCGCGATGCGTCCCCGCTCTCCTGCATCTCGACCCGCCGCAGGGCCACCCCGGCCGCGAACACGGACAGGAAGCCGTAGCCGTGCACCAGGTCCGCGACGCCGTACGCCAGGGCGATCAGCCCGAGGGTCAGGAAGTCGTCCAGTCCTACCGCCTCCCGGTGCTCCCGCCGGAGGTACAGCACCACCCGCCCGGCTCCCGCCGAGCAGCCACCCTGTGCCGAGCCCCGCCGCCACGCCCCACCCCACGTCGACCGCCCCCCACCGCCCCCCG
>DASPHQ010000381.1:0-2574 GCA_035629595.1 Urbifossiella sp.
CCGCCCGGAGTTTGATCCGCCCGCCCCCCACCTCCACGCCGACCTTCGCCCACCGCCACGCGGTCGTCGCGGACACGCCCGCCAGTCCGGCAACGGCCGGGAGCGTCAGGTCGGGGATGGTCGGCGTGCCGGCGGCGGGGGGCATGGTCAGACCCCCGCCGAGCCGACGTGGCGGGCGTTCGCATTTTGGACCCGCCGCACCTCGTCGAGGCCGCCCCGGCGCCAGGCGTCGAGCTCGTCCGTGCGGAGGTAGACCGGGGGCCGCTTCGTCGCGACGCTGAAGCGGCCGCGCGTAAACACCCCGGCCCGCGCGAGACGGCGGAGCGACTCGTACGACTCGCCGATCCGCTTGGCCCCCTTCCGCAGGGGGACGTAGTCGGCCTTGGTCCCGCTCATCAGACCCTCGGGGAACAGGAACCAATTGGTTCCGTAGTATCTTGGTATTTTAGAGTTCCAAGGTGGTCAACCCGAATCGGCGAAGTTTTTCCCGGCGGAATTGCTTGGAACTCGACTGAAGTGCAGGTAACGTGAACCACGTGGTTCGGGGCGTTCGGCCCCGACGGAGTGTCCCCCGTGGCGGCAACGACGATGGCGAAAGAGCCTGCGGAGAACGAGAAGGCGGCCGGCCCGGGCGGCGAGCCGGCGAAGGTGCTGAGCAGCCTCAAGGTGCGGCAGGAGGATCAGCAGATCATCGCCAAGATCGCGGCCCTGCGGGGCATCTCGATCGAGGTGCTGTTCATGGAGAAGGACGTGCGGACCTTCTTCCGGCACCTGCTCATTGAGGAGACGGGCAAGGAGCGGGATCACCAGCGGAAGCAGCTAGAAGCCGAGCACCGGAAGGATCGGCGGTGATGGCAACCGTGTGGGCGGCCCGGTCGAGGCGGCCGTAGCCGGCGATGTCGCCGTCGGGCATCTTAACCAGCACCGTCGCCTCGCCCCACCCCGGGCACTCCCGGTCGAAATGGTCGAACAGGTCGTCAACGTTCACGGCGGCGGCAGGCGTTGCTTCGGCGGCCATGCTTTCGCACCTCCAATGTACCCGTCCTGGGTCGAGTTTGCCTCGCTCCGCGAGGGTGTATTTGACTACCCTTAATCCTTAAGTGATTCCATCCAGTAGACACAGTAAGGCGGCGCCGGTTTGTGGCGCGCCGACCGCCCGTGCCGACCGAAGCCCCTGTCCCGCAACCGCATCCGCACTTTGAACCGCCTGTGGAAAACCCGGCGCGCCTGTGGTTTCTTGTGCCGCGATCGACCACTGCTCGGCATGGTCATTCGCATATCATTTTATTGAACCCGCCACCTGCCCCCCGAGTCGCGGACAATCCGACCGGTGTTCCGCCGCACTGGATTTCATCATCACTTGACGGCACCATCCCGGTAACCGGCATTGTGACCACGGCGTCGAGGAAACACGGCCGTCCGGTCGCGCACCCGTGTTCACTCACCTCGCCCGCGGAACCCGCACGACCGGCACCCTCGGCGGATGTGCCGCCCCCCACGATGCGGGGCCGGGTGCCCCTCGTCCGTGAGTTCTGCGGGTCGCGGTTGGGGTCGGGCGCCGTGGGCGAGGGCCTACTGTACACGACCGTAACCAGCCGCGCCAGAGCGAACCGACCCAACCCTTGACCCGGCGCGGGCTTACCACCGAAGCCTCGCTGCGGCATTCTGCCCCTCGGTCACCTTCCAGTTGACGAACTCCACGATCTTCACGGAGCGGGCGTCGATCTTGAGGAAGCTCATCCGCCCGGGCGACTTCCCGGCTCCGTTCCGTGCCGACCAGTGCTGACCACAGCGGGTAGTTGACACCTCGACGATCTGCGTCCAGACGCGGACGGCGTGGCGGTACGCCTCGATGTCGAACTTGGCGGCCTTAGCGTCGTAGTGCGCCCACTAGCCGGCGAGGCGGTGGAACACCTGGCGGCTGTCCGTCTCGCCGCCGAGTGGGGCCTCGCCCTCGACCGCGGCACGCTGCAGCCACTGCGGCACGGCGTCCTCATGGACGAGGGTGTTGCCCGCGGGCACCCCGGCGGTGCGGAAGTACTTCTGTGCGAGGATGTCCACCGCCACCTGCGACCACCCAGCGAGAACCATCACGCCTTTCATCTCGCACACCACCGACCCGTTCGGGTTGACGATCTTCGAGACCCGCGGGGCGAAGGTGATGCCGGCGAACGGGTCCTGGCCTTCGCGGGTGAAGCGACGGGTGATCCGCATGGCGAGACGTCTCTCGGATAACTCGGCCGGCGGTGTCCCGCGCGGCCGGACTTCATCTTGCCTTCACGGCGCCACCGCGGTAACCGCCCTCGTCCGTGAGGGCCGTGGGTCGCGTCTGGGGGTCCGCGATTTGGGCGTAAGGCACTGTACACGGGGTGCGACTGACCGCGTCGGCAGAGCCAACCCTCGCTGGCCTCTCATCGTGTGAGCTCACCGGGGACCCGTGGTGAGCTCGCCGCCGGGTTTTCTTGCGGTAAGGTCGGGGCCACCCTGCCGAGCCACTCGGGCTCCAGCGGGGTCACGTTCACGATGATGCCGCAACCGACGCAGACGCACAGGATGTCTCGTGGGAGTTCCCAG
>DASPHQ010000382.1:0-2788 GCA_035629595.1 Urbifossiella sp.
GAGCAGAACGTCGAGACGACGACGGCCGCGCTGAAGGAGCGGTGCGGCATCACGCCGAACGGGTTCCGCACGCCGGGCGGCTTCGCGGCCGGCCTGCGCGACCGCGCCGACCTCCAGCGGATGCTCCTGCGGCAGGGCTTCACCTGGGTGAGTTCGCTGTACCCGCCGCACCCGTGCGGCACCCCGAAGGTCGAGCCCGGCGCGGACGTGTACGCCGCGATCGTCCGGGCGCAGGCGGCGGCGCAGCCGTTCGCGTACCCGTCGGGGCTGGTCGAGGTGCCGATGAGCCCGGTCAGCGACGTGACCGCGTTCCGCACCCACTACTGGAAGCTGGAGTGGTTCCTGAAGGCCGTCCGGCTGGCGGTCGAGGAGGCGGTCCGCACGGGGGGCTGTTTCGACTTCCTGGCGCACCCGTCGTGCCTGGTGGTGGAGGACCCGACGTTCGAGGCGGTGAAGCTGATCTGCGGGCTGGTGCGGGACGCGGGGCCGCGGGCGGCGCTGGTCGGGCTCGACCGCTTCGCCGCCCGCGCCGGGAAGGGGTAGTCGGGTGCGGACGGGAGTTCTTTCCCGGATGGGAACGTCACCCGGGGCCTGACGGCCCTCGGCTCGCCGGCGCCTACAACAGCCCCATGACCCGCCTCCTCCCCGTCGTCGTCGCCGCCGCCCTGGCCGCCGTCCCCGCCCCGGCGCAGCCGCCGCCCGCCTGGGAGGCCGCCGCCGCCGGCGCCGCGGCGAAGGCGCCGATGACCGCCGACGAGGCGAAGGACTTCGCCCGCGCCCTGGCCGACTACGTGTTCGCCCACCACCTCAAGCCCGACCCCGCCGCCCCGCAGGCCGGCATGGTCTACGAGTACTTCGACCCCGCCCGCAAGGGGCAGTTCGACCAGTTCGTCCAGGGCGAGGCGCTGGACACCATGCACGACGGCGCCTGGCTCGCCTGCGCCCTCGCGTCCGCCGCCCGCGCTACCGGCGACCCGGCGTACAAGGACCGCCTCGCCCGCCACCTGCTGCCGTTCTACACCAAGGTGCTCAACCACTCGGACACGCTGTTCGACACGAAGCAGACCGACGTGGCGGAGGGCGGCGTGCGGTTCGACCGCGAGCACGCCCTGCAGCCCGGCGAGAAGGGCTTCTGCCCGTACTGGTGGGACGACGGCGGGTCCGTCAGCCTGGAGCGGCGGCGGTCGAAGGTCCCCGGGGTGCGGCCGCCGTTCGCGTGCACCGACCACTACGCTACGAAGGCCAACCCGCGGGCGCTGCTCAGCGGCTACTCGCACGGGTCGAGCAACCACCTGGCGCAAGACCTCGGCCCGATGCTGATGCTCGGCTGGCTGCTGCTGAAGGACAGCACCGTTCCCGGCGAGAAGCAGTTGGCCGCCGACTGCGCCCTGGCGGCCAAGCACCTCCAGGAGTGCCGCGCCCGCCACGGCGCCGCGGGCATCCCGGCGGTCGTCGGGCCGGCGGCGCTGACCAACGCCGACGCGGACCTGATGAAGAAGCTCGGCGGCGAGCCGAAGCTGGCGGCACCGAAGAACCACTACACCCGCCTGCTGTACGACGGCCTCCTCGACCCGGCGAAGCGCCACGCCACGCCCGGATTCGCGGACGACGTGCAGTACACGTACTACGCCCAGCTCGCCCGCACGGGCGGGAAGCTGCCGCGGCCGGTGCTGTTCCGGCTCGTCTACGACGCCTTCACCGAGTCGCAGCTGTGGCGGCTGTGGTCCGACGACGCGCCGGTGCTGCCGGGGTTCAACCGGTTCGACCTGGCCGGCGGCCCCTACGGCAAAGGCGGCAAGTTCGAGAGCTACCGGTCCGACCGGAAGGCCGGCGTCGGCTCGCGGTTCGGCCCGCAGAACATGGCCGTGTGCGGGCTGGCGCTGCAGGCGCTGAAGGCCGACCCGCGGCTGTGGGACGAGTCCGTGGCGGCGCTCGCGGGGAAGGACGTGGTCGTGCCCGTGCTGGACGACGACGCAAAACCCGGGGCCGGGGTGGCGGTCGAGGCCGGCGGGGTGGCGTTCAAGCTGGCGTCCCGCCGCGGTGCGCTGCTGGTCGAGGCGACGGACTTGCGGAATCGGCCGATCGCGCTGTCGATTCGCCCCGCGGCCGCCGACCCGGACAAGGGGCCGGCTGCGTTCCTGCTCGCCACCGGTCGGGAGTTGAAAACGACCGCCGCCGGGGGGGAGGGGTTGCAGGTGACTGGGGACGTAAGGCCGGTCGAGGGCGGCGGCGGGCTCGTCGCGCGCGTGGTCGTCCCGTACACGGTGGCGAAAGGGCAGCGGCCGTGGATGAACGGCGTCGAGCTCGGCCGCTATACGTTGACCGCGAACGGGAAGTCGCAGTCGTTCGTGCTCGCCTCGTCCGGCGCGCGGGTGGCGGCGGCGCTGGAGCGCGAGCTGGCCGGCGGGCTGCGGACGTGGGAGGCGGTGTTCAAGTCGGTCGGCTACGTCCCGACCGGCCTGGGCGTCGGCGGCGACTGGGACCGGTTCTCCGACAGCGGCGGGTACGCCCACCTGATCCAGGCCGCCGCCCAGTACGTGAACTGGAAGGCCGGCCGCCGCGACTGGGAGGAGCAGGTGCGCTGACGGATCCGAGCGAGCCGGGGCTGATCCGTCCGCGGCGTCGTTCCAACAGACTTTTGTCTGGCCGACTCAATAGAGTCGCTGCACATTAACTGGTTGGTGGTGCGGGCACACCGCCCCGGTCCCCGGCGTCGTGTCAGGCGAACATCCGGTTGTGCAGCCCGGCCACGTTCTTCATGATCAGCGTGTGCCGCCGCCGCGGGTTC
>DASPHQ010000383.1:0-2976 GCA_035629595.1 Urbifossiella sp.
CCGCGGGAGGGCCGCGATGCCGATGCACGACTGGACCCGGGTGGACGCCGGGATTTATCACCACTTCCACAACGCGTGGCTGCACGCGCTCGGGCACATCCTGAACAACGGCGTGCTGCCGTCGGGCTACTACGCGCTCGCCGATCAGGTCGTCTACCCGCTCGGGCCGGACGTACTCGCCCTCCGTCCGCCGGACCCCGCGGCACCGAAGGGTCCCGCGGGGGGCGTCGCCCTGGCGTCGTCCCCGCCGGCCGTCGCGACAACCTCGCGTGCCACGATCCAGCCCGTCCGGCACGCGTACAACCGGCTCGCCGTCCGGCACCTCTCCGGGCACCGGGTCATCGCGGTGATCGAACTGGTGTCGCCGGGGAATAAGTCGTCCCGGAAGCGGCTCACGCAGTTCGTGGACAAGGCCGTGTGGCTGATGGACCAGGGGGTTCACTTCCTGCTGGTAGACCCACTCCCGCCGGGGAAGCGAGACCCGTCGGGGATGCACGCCGCCGTCTGGAAGGCGCTCACCCGCGAGTCGTTCGTTCCGCCACCAGATCGCCCACTGACGGCCGCCGCCTACGCCGCCGAGGATGACGTGACCGCGTTCGTGAACCCCTTCGCTGTCGGGATGCCGGTACCGACGATGCCACTGTTCCTGACGCCAGACGAGTACGTGAACGTGCCTCTGGATGAGACCTACCAGGCCGCATTCGCCGACGTCCCGGCCCTGTGGCGGACCGTCCTCGACGCCCCGTGACGGAATCCTGAGCAGCCGGCCAGGCGGGCGGGCACTACACGGGTAAACGCCGCCCGCGAGATCGACCATGCTCCGCACCGCTTACCGGCCCGACTCCACCGAGCCCGACCGCGCCCTCCTCCGCCGCTACGCCGCGGGCGACCCTGCCGCGTTCGCGCAGCTGCTCGACCGCCACGGCCCGCTCGTCTACGGCGCCTGCCGCCGCGCCCTCGGCGGACATGACCACTCCGCGGAAGACGCCTTCCAGGCCACGTTCCTCGTCCTCGCCCGCAAGGCCGCCCGCCTCCGCGACCCGGATTCGCTCCCCGGCTGGCTGTTCGGCGTCGCCCGCCGCGTCGCCTCCGCCGCGCGCCGCCGCGACGTGCGGCAGGAGCGCGTCAGCAAGGCCGGGGCGAAGCCGGAAGCCGTGACCGGCGGCGAGTGGGACGACCTCCTCGCGGTCGTGGACGAGGAGATCGCGGCGCTGCCGGACGACCTGCGCGCGGCGGTGCTGTCGTGCCTGTACCACGGTAAGACGCAGGACGAGGCCGCGGCCGAACTCGGGTGGAGCCTCAGCACCCTCCGCCGCCGCCTCGACCGCGGCCGCGAACTCCTCCGCTCGCGCCTCACCACCCGCGGCATCGCCCCGGCCGTCGCCCTCGTCGCCGGGGCCGTCGCGCCGTCGGCGGTGACCGCGCTGCCGGCCGACGTTCGCGCCGCGACGCTCGACCTCGCCGCCGGCGGAACGACGCCCGCGGCAGTTTCGACGCTGGCGCGCGTCGGTTCACCACGCAGCACAACGCTCGGCGCCGGGTGGCTCATCGCTGGCGTCACGGCGGTCGGCGTGACAATTGGAACGGTCGCGTGGGTCGCGCTCGACCGCCCGTCGGAGTTGCCGCCGGTCGCCGCGGCGCCGAACCTGGAGCCGCCGAAGCACGAGCTGTTGCCGGAACTCCCCGCCGTCCCGCTGCCCCCGCGGGCCGTCGCCCGGCTCGGCACCACCCGCTTCCGCCACGGCACCGACGGCGCCTTCGGCATGGTCGATCCGCTCGGTGTCGTCCGCTTCGGCTTCCTCCCCGACGGAACGCTCGCGTCCGTCGGCGGCGGGCGCGTCCGCTTCTGGGACGCTGCCACCGGCGCCGAGCGCCATGCCGACGGCCCCGGCGTCGCGGCCGGGTCGCGGTGGATGCTCCGCGCGCTCCCGTTCGACGGCGGCCGCCGGCTCCTCGTCCCGATGCAGGACGCGGGCATGAACCTCCTCCCGGCGACGCGCGAGTGGAACCTCACCGACCGCACCCCCGTCCGGCGGATCGCGTTCGCCCGCCACCCCGACCGCAAGGGCGACGTGATCGGCCCGACGGCCGTGACCGCCGACGGCACCCGGTTCGCGCAGACCGACGGCAACGGCGACGGCTGGGTGTGGCACGCCGACGGCACGGCCGGCGCGAAGCTCGCCGGCAAAGTCCGCGAGCACGGCCCGGCGGCGTTCCTCCCCGGCGGCGCGGAACTCGTGACCGCCACGCCCGACGGCCGCTTCCGGGTGTGGGACGTGGCCACGGGGACGGAGCGGCGGGCGTTCGGCGAGCCGACACCGCACACGACCGCGGCCCTCTCCGCGGACGGCACCCGGCTGGCCGTCGTCGGTGAGGACGACGACCCAACCGCGGACCCCGAGCAGCGGCAACTGGTGGTGTGGGACACGACCCGCGGCGCCGAGGTGCGACGGTTCCCGCTCGGCGGCGCGGCCGGGTTCGCGGCCCACGGCGGGGCGGTCGCCTTCACCCCGGACGGCCGTCACGTCGTCGCCGTGAACCACGTCAACAACCGCTTCCTGGACGTGCGCTGGTGGGCGCTCGACGGCGGCGCGTCGGGCCACTGGTCGGCGTACAGCGAGGGGTGCCCGCCGCGGCCGCTGGCCGTCGAGAACGACCTCCGCAGCCTGGCCGTGGCGTGCGGCGACGGCACCTCGCGCGGCGTGGTCCGCGTCATCGACGGTGTGACCGGCCGGGAGCGGGTGCCGCCGGGCGGGCTGTCGGCGCCGGTGCGGGCGGTGGCGTTCGCGGCCGGCGGCGCCGAGGTGGTGACGACCGACCGCGCCGGTCACGCGACGACGTGGGAGGTGGCGACGGGTAAGCGGCTTCGCGTCGGCATGGGCACGCCGCCCGACGCCGGCGTCGCCGACGTGGGTTTCGACGTTGCCGCCGTGCTGGGGCCGCGGGTGGTGGTGAAGTCGGCGGTCGCGTCGCCGG
>DASPHQ010000384.1:0-3258 GCA_035629595.1 Urbifossiella sp.
CGGCGGCGAGGAGGCCGCCGGCGAGGAGCTTGGCGGTCCAGAGGCCGGCGCGGGTGGCGGGGAGGGCTTCGAGGAAGCCGTGGGTGCCGTCCTCGCGCTCGGCGGCGAACAGCGCCCCGCCGCAGACGGTGCCGGCGGTGACGGCGAGGAGCAGCGTGGCGAGGGTGCCGGCGCCCAGGCCGCGGAGGAGGTCGCCGGGGGCGGCGTTCTTCTGCGGCGGGTCGGCGAGCACGGCCACGGCGACGAGGACGCCGCCGCCGAGGACGACGAGGGTGAGGCCGATCAGCCCCTGCTCGCGGAACTCCTTCCAGACGATCGCCCGGACCACGGTTCGGCCTCCCGAGCCGGCCCCGTCAGGGGTCGGAGCCTGCCGCGCGCGAAACACTCCGACCCCTGACGGGGCCGGCTCGGTGAATGATTACTCGGCCGCGCGCGTCACCAGCTGCGGCGGCCGCGCCATCAGCGCCGCGTACACCTCTTCGAGCGAAATCGCCGCGTCCTCGAAGTCGCTCACCCCCGGCGCCGTGCGCAGTGCGTTCACCGCGCCCGGGTCGGGGTCTTGTACAGTCGCCTGCCAGAAGTGGCCGGTGCCGTTGCGCTCCAGCACCGTCCCCAGCGCCGCCGCGTCCGGCGGCTGCCCCGCGAACCGCAGGCTGATCCGCCGCACCTTCTTCCGCAGCTCCCCCAGCGGCGCCGACAGGATCATCTTCCCGTCGCGCAGCAGCCCGGCGTGGGTGCAAGCCTTCTCCAGCTCCGCGATCGAGTGGCTGGAAATCAGCACCGTCCGCCCCGCCGCCGCGAGGTCGGCCAGGCCCGCCAGGAACTCGCGCCGCGTCAGCAGGTCCAGCCCGCTCGTCGGCTCGTCGAGCAGCAGCACCTCGGGGTCGGGGGCCAGCGCCAGCGCCAGACCCACCCGGGCGTAGCCGCCCTTCGACAGGTCCTTCAGCTTCTTCGCGGGGTCGAGGCCGAGGCGGTCAGTCCACTCGCGGTAGCGCGGCAGGAAGCCCGGCCGGTGGAACGCCGCCGTGAACCAGCCGATGTCGGACACGCTCATCCAGTCGTAGAAGCGCGGCCGCTCCGGCATGTAGCCGACGCGGTGGCGCAGCTCCAGGGCACGGGCGTAGCAGTCGAGGCCGAGGATTTCCGCGCGGCCCGAGTCGGCGGGGGCCAGCCCGGTGAGGATGCGCATCGTCGTCGTCTTGCCGGCGCCGTTGTCGCCGAGGAAGGCGTACACGGCGCCGCGCGGGACGCGCAGGTTCAGCTCGTCGAGCGCGGTCTTGCCCCGGTAGCGGACGACGACCCGGTCGGCGACGATCACGTCCTCGGCCATGCACAGCCCCGGCGGCGGGGGGCGAGTCGGTCCCCCACGAATCAGAATGAGAACCCGGGGGCGGCGGGTCAACCGCCCGGGGCGCCGAAAGCCGGGCGAGCACTCAAGTCTGATGAATCCGGCGGCGTCAAGGAAAACGGCCATTCGGGCGGGGATTATTGTTTCCGCCGCCCCCCCCACCGGGTTCCGGAAACAAGTGCTTCTGCCAGAAAAATCGCCGTCGGAGCGACGCCGTCACAGCGATCGCGTCGCGCATCGTTGCCCGGCAAGGAGTTGTGATGCGGGTCACACGAAGTCGATTGTTGAAAGGCGTATCACCGGGGCTCGGCGAGCAGCTGGTACAGAACGGCCGGCTCCACCGGCTTGACGAGGTGGTGGTCGAAGCCCGCCTCGCGGGACCGACGCCGATCCTCGTCCTGGCTCCAGCCGGTCATCGCCACCAGCGGCAGGTGTTCCAGGCCGGGCCGCTCGCGGAGCCGCCGGGCCACCTCGTAGCCGTCCATCCCCGGCATCCCGATGTCCAGCAACACGAGGTCCGGCGGGGCGGCCTCGACGGCGGCCAGGGCGGCGAGCCCGTCGTGGGCCACCCGCACCTCGTGCCCCTTCATCCGCAGCAACAGCGCCAGGCTCTCGGCGGCGTCCACGTTGTCGTCCACGACCAGGACGCTTCGGGAAGGAGGAAGGGGGAAGGAGGAAGGAGGAACCGGAGCCGATTCGGGTTCCTCCTTCCTCCTTCCCCCTTCCTCCTTCCCGAGCGGCAGGCGGACGACGAACTCGCTCCCCTTCCCCGGCCCGTCGCTGTGGGCGGTGACGCTGCCGCCGTGCATCTCCACCAGCCGGCGCACCAGCGTCAGCCCGATCCCCAGCCCGCCCTGCGACTGGTGCAGCACCCGGTCCGCCTGCACGAACGGCTCGAAGATGCGCGGCAGCATGTCCGCCGCGATACCCGCGCCGGTGTCCCGCACGCGCAGCACCACCTCGCCGCCCTCCCGCCGGGCCGTCAGCCAGACGCGCCCGCCGGGGTCGGTGTACTTCACGGCGTTGTTGAGGAGGTTCGCCAGCACCTGTTCCAGCCGGGCGGGGTCGGCCTCCAGGCGCACGGGTTCCGCCGGCAGGTCCACCGTCAACTCCTGCCGGCGGTCCGCGACCAGCGGGCGGGTCGCCTCCAGCGTGCTCGCCACCACCGCGGCCAGGTCCACCACCTCCTTGCGGAGTTCGACCTTGCCGCGGGTGATGCGGGACACGTCGAGCAGGTCCTCGACCATCCGCGCCATGTGCCCCACCTGCCGCTCCATCATCTCGCGCAGCCGCCCCGCCGCGGCGGCGTCCACGCCGGGTTGCTTCAGGATGTGCAGGGCGTTGCGGACGGGGGACAGCGGGTTGCGGAGCTCGTGGGCGAGCGTCGCCAGGAACTCGTCCTTGCGGCGGTCGGCCTCGCGGAGCGCCTCCTCCGCCCGCAGCCGGTCGGTCACGTCGATCGCCATGCCGCCGACCAGCGCCGCCCGGCCGTCCGGCCCCGGGATGGGGAACTTGCTGACGAGCGAGTGGCGCAGAACGCCGCCCGCGTCCGCCAGGGTCTCGATGACCTGCACGCCGGTCCCGCTCGCCAGCGCCCGCCGGTCGTGCTCCTTGAACTGGGCGGCGGTTGCGGGCGGAAAGACCTCGTCGTCGGTCTTGCCGTACAGGTCCGCCGGCGGGACGTTGAAGGCGGTCGCGGCGGCGTCGTTGGCGTAGACGTAGTGCCCCTGCAAGTCCTTGATCCACGCCAGGCCCGGCAGGTGGTCCATGAACCGGGTGAAGCGCTGCTCCTGCTGCCGGAGGGCTTCCTGCGCGAGCCGCCGGTCGGTGATGACCTCGGAAAAGATCATGACGCCGCCGATCTCGCCCTGCTGGTCCCGCCACGGGCAGATCTCCCAGCGCAGCCACAC
>DASPHQ010000385.1:0-16280 GCA_035629595.1 Urbifossiella sp.
CGCGCCCGGCCCGTCATCACCCCCGAGCCCCCCATGCCCACCCGCCGCGCCTTCCTCGCCGCCGCGACCGCCGCCCTCGCCGGCCCCGCCCGCGCCCAGCCGGACCTCGCCCCGCTCGACCGGCTGATGACCTCGTTCCTCGCCGACCACGCGGTGCCCGGCGCCGCCCTCGCGGTCGCCCGCCGCGGCCGGCTCGTGTTCAGCCGCGGGTTCGGGTTCGCCGACCTCGACCGCAAGGCGCCCGTCCGGCCGACCAGCCTGTTCCGAATCGCCAGCATCTCGAAGCCGCTCACCGCCGTCGCCGTGCTGCAACTCGTGGACGCCGGCAAAGTCCGGCTCGACGACCCGGTGATGCGCTACGTCACGCTCCGCCCGCACTTCGCGGCCGGGGTCGAGGTGGACCCGCGGCTGAAGGACGTGACCGTCCGCCACTGCCTGAACCACACCGGCGGCTGGGACCGCGACCGCTCCGGCGACCCGATCGGCATGCCCGCCCGCATCGCCCGCGAGCTCGGCGGCACGCCGCCGGTGTCGGCCGCGGACGTGGTCCGCTACACGCTCGGCCTCCGCCTCGACTCCGCGCCCGGCGAGCGGTTCGCGTACTCGAACGTCGGCTACCTCCTGCTCGGCCGCGTGATCGAGACGGCCGCCGCGATGCCGTACGAGCGGTACGTGAAGGAGCGCGTGCTGGCGCCGGTCGGGGCGACGGCGGCGCGGCTGGGGCGGGCGCTGCCGGAGAACCGGCCGGCGGACGAGGTGCGGTACTACGACGCGAAGCGCACCACCGGCGTGTGCCTGTACCCGCCGCGGGCCGGCGAGCGGGTGCCGTTCCCGGACGGCGCCGGCAACGTCGAGGGGTACGAGGCGCACGGCGGCTGGGTGGCGTCGGCGGTCGATCTGGTGCGGTTCGCGTCGGCGTTCGACGACCCGGCGCGGTCGCCGCTGTTGTCGGCGGCGTCGGTGCGGGCGATGTGGGACCGGCCGGCGGGGCTCGCGGGGCACGACGCCGAGGGGAAGCCGAAGCCGGCGTACTACGGCCTCGGCTGGAACGCGCGGCCCGGCGCCGCGGGCGCGACGGCCTGGCACTCGGGCCTCATCAGCGGCACCTCGACGCTGCTGGTGCGGCGGCCCGACGGGTTCAGCTGGGCGGTGCTGTTCAACACCGACCGCGGCACCGACGGCCGGGTGCTGTCGGGCGTGATCGACCCGCTGGTTCACCGCGCCGTCGCCGAGGTGACGGCGTGGCCCGCGGGCGAAGCGCTGGGGAAGTGATCGCCGGGGGCGGTGTATTGGGTTGGTAGCCGCGGGCTTTAGCCCGCGCTAGCCTGAGCGCGGGCTAAAGCCCGCGGCTACCAACATGGGGCCGCGTCACCGCGCCTCCAGCAGCTGCGTGTCCCGCACGAACCCGCCGACCGCCACCCCCACGTCGAGCCCGTCGGCCGCGGCGGTCGGCGTGTGAACCCCCGCGTACACCTCGCCGTCCGCGACCTCGACCGCGGCGGCCCCGAAGCCGACGAAGGCCCGCGTCACCCCCGGCAGCGCCGCGGAGTACGCGCGGAACGCGAACCCGAATCCGAACAGCCCGTCCAGCACCACCGCCGCGGCCCCCGCGAACGCCGCCTGCTCCGCCACGTAGTCCGGGTGGTTCGGCGTGGCCCGCAGCGGCACCCACGACGGGTCCGCCGTCGTCAGCGGGTTGCCGTCGGCTTCCGCCTCGCGGATCGCGGTGATCGGCCGCCAGCGGTTGTCGGTCAGCTTCGCGTCCCACGCCACGATGCCGGCGTCGCCCCCCGCGAGGTTCAGCAGCGCGAGCGCCCGCGCCGAGTCGAGCAGGTCCAGGTTCGTCCGCCGCACCGCCCCCCGCGCCACCGCGTTCAGGTCGGCCCCGGTCGCCCAGAACAGCGCCTGCGCCGTCTGGTCCGCGGTGCGAACGGTGCTGTCGGCGCGGCCGAGCTGCTGCACCGTGTTCACGTCCGTCGCGTACTCGGGGCTCGACAGGTCCGGCGGGCCGTCGGGCGGGAACGAGCGCGCCGACGGGAAGGCGAACGGCCGCACGAAGCCCCAGCCCGGCAGCTCGAACGGCGCGTTCCCCGGCGGCGTCGGCCGCCAGTCGCCGGGGGCGACGCCGGGGGTGTAGGGGAACGTCGCCGCGGCCTCCGAGCCGTCGAACAGGCGCGTGCCGAGGACGAGCTGCGCGGTCTCGGCCCCGACCTGGATTCCGCCGTCCTTCGGCGTGCCGTCGGGGACGAGGGCCAGCCGGGCGTCGCGGACGCGGATGAACTCGTCGGCCATTTCGGGGAACAGGTTCGACAGCACACGTTCGCCGGCGAACACCGCCGCGACCTCGGCGTCGGCCCCGGCCGGCGCCTCCTGACGGAAGTAGTACGACTCGTAGCGCGGGTCGATGCGGTTGACCGCCTCGAACACCGCCAGCTGCACCATCGCCCGCACGCGGGCCGCGGCCGGCGCCGGGGTGTCGGCGGCGGCGACCGCCCGCTCCGTCACCCGGTTCCACAGCAGCGCCGCGTCGGGCGCCGCCTCCGCCGGGCCGCCGACCCATCCGCCGGACAGGCCGGTGGTGCCGAGCACGTCGCCGGTCGGCGTGAAGCGGCCGACGCCGACGCCCGGCACGACGGTGGTGAGGTCGGCGACGTACCCGCGATGGGCGACTCCGACGCGCACGCCGGTCCGGGAACCGCCGTCGGCGGCGAGGAAGGACGTGAACGCGGTGCCGTCGGCGTGGAAGCCGTTGACCAGCGGCCCGCCGCCGGCGCCGGTGCCGGTGGCGATGTCGGCGACGCCGTCGAGGTCGAGGTCGGCGGCCGCCACGAACACGCCGCCGGCGAAGGCGGCGTCGTAGGCGAAGAAGCTGGCGAGCTCGCGGCCGCCGGCGGCGACGCTGACGGCGCGGACGTGCGGCGCCCCGCCGGGGCCGGCGGCGGCGATCACGTCGGCCCGGCCGTCGCCGTCCACGTCCCCGGCCGCGACGCGCACGCCGCCGCGGAACCCGTCGCCGAACGCGAAGAAGCTCGTCCCGACGGCGCCGGCGGCGCCGTCGACGACGACGACGGCGGGTCCGCCGCCCTCGCCGGCGCCGGCGATCACCTCGGCCCGGCCGTCGAGGTTCGTGTCGCCGGCCGCGACGTAGACGCCGCCGCGGAAGGACTCGTCGAACACGAGCAGGCTGCGGAGCTCGATCCCGGTGACGCCGTCGAACACCTTGACGACCGGCCCGCCGCCGGCGCCGGGGGCGGCGACGAGGTCGGTCACGCCGTCGCCGGTCACGTCCCCGGCCGCGACGCGGACGCCGCCGGTGAAGGCGTTGCCGAACGGGAAGACGCTGTAGCGCGGCACGCCGGTTTCGGTGTCGATCAGCTGGGCGCGGCCGATCTCGCCGGCGTCGGTGCCGACGGCGGCGAGCTGGGCCGCGGGCACGTCGCGCGGCTCGAGGCGTTCGAGGATGAACCGGTGGTGGCGCATGTTCCGATTATTCGGGTGGCGACGGGTGCCGACTTAAGCCGCTTGCGGCGGTGCATCGGCGCGAGCGGCGTCAGAACGGCCGCCGCGCCCGGGCCAGCGCCAGCGCCCGGGTGGTGAGGTGGTACTTCGTGCGGGCGTTCACCCGCTCCCACTCCGGCACCGACCGCGGCGCCGCGAACGCCCGCGCGTACTCCGCCATCACCGCCGCGAAGTGCTCCTCGTGCCCGGTCCGTAGAGCCGCCGGGATGCCCAGCTTCACCTCGGTCCCGCCGTCCACGACGGCCAACCCGGGGAACTCCGCCTGCCACCGACCGACCGCCGCGGTCAGGTGCGCCACCAGGTCCGCGTGCGTCGCCTCGGTCGCCTTCACGAACACGTCCGGCGGCGAACCCGGCACCTGCCGAACTTCAACGACCGCGTCGGTGCCGCGCGCGACGGCGACGTGCGTGTCGCCGCCGGGCGAGTCGTACTCCCAGTTCGTCGTCAGCCGGACGTGGACGCCGCGGACGCCGAGCCAGGCGGTGTGGTTGCCGTCGTAGTAGAACAGGTCGTTCGCCAGCCGCGGCGCCAGCTCCGGCGGCACGTCGGGGAGGCCGGTCACCTCGGCGAACTGCTCGCGCGTCAGCACCAGCGGCCAGCGGTCGGCGGCGTACACCTCCGCGTCGGGGCCGGGCGCCACCGGGTCGTCGGGGGCGACGAGCCACAGCGCCAGGTCGGCCAGGTGCGTGCCCACGTCGGCCAGCCCCTCGCCGGCGATGGTCGGGTCGAACCACCACCACGGCCGGCGGAGCGGGCGGCCGTCCACGGTCTTCTTCAGGTAGTGCGTGCTGGTGAGCGTCAGCGCCGGGTGCATCGCGGAGCCACCGAGCCAGTCGCCGAACACGTCCGGTTCGCGGGTGACGGCGCGGAGCAGCCGGTTGGCGACTTCGTGGCGCTCGGTCATCACGTCCCAGACGAGTACCTCGCGGGCGTCGGCGTCGGCCAGCGCGGCGTCGAGTTCCGGCAGGTCGGCGGCGTCCACGACCCACGGCTTGTCGGCGATGACGTGGAGGTTCTGCGCCACCGCGGCGCGGATGAGGCCGACCTTCGGGCGGTTGCGGCCGGACAGCACGACGGTGTTCCCCGGCTGCTCGCGGAAGAAGCGCTCGCGCCAGTCGGCCCCGGCGCGGACGTCCAGCTCCCATGACGTGGGGTCGGCGGGGCGGGCGTTGAACGCGGCGACGCGGCCGACGTGGGCGACGAGGTCGGCGTCGAGCGGGGCGTAGACGTGGACGCGGCGGTGGACGCCGGGGGTGGCGTGCTTCTGCACGAGCGCGGCGTGGAAGTGCCCGGGGGCGACGGTGATCAGGCGGATGGGGCGGGCCGGGTCCATGTCGGGGAGTAATTTAAAAGGTAAAAGGTAAAAAGTAAAAACCGCCGAAGCACGACTAGAATGTCCTTCTTTTTACTTTTTACCTTTTACCTTAATCGGGTTCCTCGCCGTCACGCGCACCAGGGGGCCGAAGATGTCCGTCCGCTTCGTCATGGTCGGCGGCTTCCTCGGGGCCGGCAAGACGACCGCCCTCGGCCGCCTCGCCCGCATGTACCAGGCCCGCGGCAGCCGGGTCGGCGTCGTCACCAACGACCAGGCCCACGACCTCGTGGACACCAACACCTTCCGCGCCCAGGGGCTCGCCACCGAGGAGGTGCCCGGGGCGTGCTTCTGCTGCCGGTTCGACGACCTCGTCGGCAAGGTCGGGGCGCTGTCGGCCGCGGACCGGCCCGACGTGATCCTGGCCGAGCCCGTCGGGAGTTGTACGGACCTCGTGGCGACCGTCATCCAGCCGCTGCGGGATTTGTACCGCGGTCAGTTCGAAGTCGCGCCCTACCCCGTGTTCTTCAAGCCGAGCCACGGGGCGAGAATCCTCCGCAACCAGCCGGCCGGCGGGTTCAGCCCGAAGGCCGCGTACATCTTCAAGAAGCAGCTCGAAGAAGCGGACGCGGTGGTGCTCAACCGGTCGGACGAACTCGCGCCCGCGGAGCTGGACGAGCTGGCGCGGCTGGTCGGCGAGCAGTTCCCCGGCACGCCGGTGCTGCGCGTGTCGGCGAAGACCGGCGCCGGGTTCGACGCGCTGCTGGCGTTCCTCGACCAGACTGGGCCGTTCGGCCGCAAGATCCTCGACATCGACTACGACACGTACGCCGAGGGCGAGGCCGAGCTCGGCTGGCTGAACGCCGCGGCGCGGCTGACATCCCCGGCACCGTTCGACCTCGACGCGCTGCTGACGGCGGTGCTGGGTCGGCTGGCGGAGGCGTGCGGCCGGCTCGGTGGCGAGGTGGCGCACCTGAAGCTGATCGGCACCGACGACGCCGGCGCGTTCGCCGTCGGCAACGTGGTGAGCAGCGACACGGCGGCGCAGCTGAGCCTGCCGAGCGGGGTGAAGCCGAGGGAAGCGGACCTGATCGTGAACGCCCGGGTGGCGATCGACCCGGCGGTGCTGGAGGCGGAGGTGCGCCGCGTGGTGGCCGAGGAGGCGGCGCGGGCGGGGGTGGCGGTCGAGTTCCGCACGAGCCAGAGCCTGCGCCCGGGCCGCCCGGTGCCGACCCACCGGTACGCGGCGGCGAAGGGGTAGCGGTCAGACCACGTCAGCGGCGCGGCGCGTGAGATCGGCCTCGAACTGGCGCACCGCCGCGAGGAGTTGTTCGTCCTCCAAATCCCAGAGCGTCTGGTCCCACGGCCCGGCGGCCATGAGCGCGAGGTTGGCGACGAGCTGCCCGAACCGCAGGTCGGGGGCGAGTTCGCTCAGGCGGGCGAGCCGGGCCAGCAGTTCGCGGCGGGTGGGGTCGGTCATGGGAGCAGGTCTCCGATCGTCGGGAGGCCGCCGAACGCGGCCCGAATCGACCCGATCACTTCGACCCGGATGAGCGTGCCGGGGGCCAGCCGGGCGATCCGCGTGGCGCGGGTCACGCCGTTAAAAATGACGAGTTCGCCGTCGGTACCCTCGTACACCCAGGGCGGCGGCATCCCGACCGACGACGCCCCGAACCGGGCGATTTGCCGCTGGAGCTTCCCCGGGTCGGCTCCGAACGGGCGCGACGACGGCACCCGCAACGTCCGCGGGTCCACGTCACGGAACGTCGAGGGCATGACACCACTCTACTCCGACGAACGGCGGGTCGGAAGAGGCGTCCGGTTCACCGCAGCCGCGACCCGTGTTCACAGGTAGTAACCGCAACTGACGTACACGGCGGATGGCATCGCAGGAAGGACTGCCACCGCACGCCGGGTCATCGGCCCGTCGTGTGCACCCAGGCAGTTGTGCTGGACGTGGGCAGTCCCCGCAGTGACCCTGACAGTGTACCCGCCGTTCGATTCCCGCAGGACCAGCGCCCGGAGGAGAACGTACACGCCGTCGGGTGGCAGTTCGAGGCCGGCGAGCCGGGCCGCCTCCGTCGCCGTGAGCTGGTGGACGGGCTTGTCTGCCAGGGTGGTGAGGGCTTCGGCCAGGTGCGGTTCGACCACTGTGGCGTATCGATCCCCGCCGAGCTCCGAGCCGATCGGAACTTCGGGCGGCGGCAAAACGTACCACGAGTCCTTCACCGGTTCCACGACCGGGGCCGGGGCAGGCTTACTGCATCCGACGGCTGTCACCAGGGCGACGGCGACTACGACCCGCAGTGCCATCCGCTTCACCGGTTGTGGACCATGCAATTCGCCGGTCACCCTACGGCAGCGGCACGTCGCGGAACTCGAACGTCACCTCGTGGGTCGCCTGGACCCACTCGTTGACCACCAGCCGGACCGGCGGGCCGAGCTTCTGCATCATCCCGCGCCGGTCCATCGGGTGGAACGGCACCGTCATCGTCACCGACATCTGGTTCTGGTTCGACATGTTGGCCCAGTTCGCCCGGTACTTGTTCCCCGCCGCGTCGAACAGCTCCACCTTCTGGTGGACGTTCTGGATCCACGAGAAGTCGTGGTTGTTCGGGTCGAGGGCGCCCAGCTTGCGGATCGTCATGGCGGCGCTGTACCCGCCGTTGGCGGCCGTCACCGACTCCAGGTCCACCTCGACGGTGCGGCCGGTCAGCTTCAAGTTCTTGGCCTTCAGCGGGTCGGCCACGCTCACCTCGGGGATCACCCCGGTCAGCAGGTTCACATTCACCTTCGCCTTGAGGGAGCGGATGGTCCGCGCCTCGCGGCCGCCGCGGACCAGGCCGAGGCTCCCCGACATCTGGAACGACCGGCTGCCGAACCCGCCGCCGTAGTACGACATGCGGCCGCCGAACGGGTTGTGCCCGCCCTCCGGCGGCGGCGGCGGCGCCATCGACTGCCCCAGGTCGTCCTCGGCGGACACCACCCCCGGCCCCATGCTCAGCCCGAGCATCGGGTTTTTCGGCTCGGAGAACAGGTTGAACATCACCGTCACCGACTCCGACGGGCGGACGAACCCGGGGCCGCGCGGGTCGGCGGAGGTCAGCTGCATGCTGCGGTTGAGCTGGATGTTGTTGGCGGCGATCTTGAACGGCCCGGCGTAGGCCACGAACGGCATCCGCTGCCCGCCGCCGGTGTTCACGAAGAGGGTCTCGTCGTCGCCGCCGTTGCTGTTGATGGTGGCGCCGGTCAGGTTGGCGATGGTGTCGACGGCCTGCCAGAACGGGGTGTTGTTGAAGCTGATCTTGTGGCGGACGGGAGCGGCCCCGAAGTCGCTCTGGAACTCGATCCGGTAGCCGGTCTGCTTGGCGATCTCGTCGAACGCCTCCTTCGCGGTCCGCTCCTTCTCCGGCATCGTGACGCGGCGCGGGCTGACGAGGCGCTCGTGGTCGATCTTGCGGACGAGGACGGAGAGGCGGCGGGCGACCTCGGGGGTGGTGGGCTCGGCGAGCGCCTTCTTGAGGTGCGGCAGGGCCTTGTCGCCGACCGCCTCGAGGTCGCGGCCGGCCTTCTCGCGGACGCGGTAGTCGTCGGCCCCGAGGTTGCGGATGTGGGCGGCGACGGCCGGGTCGGGCTTCAGTTCGAGCGCGGCGGGCGCCGCGGGCAGCGCGGGGACGCCCACTTTCACCGGCGCGGCGGGCGGGTTGGGCGGGACGGCGAGCGGCGGCTGCGGTTGGCCGACGACGACGGCGACGAGTCCGAGGATGGCGGCGACGGCCGCGGCGGCGCGCATGGCCTGCACTCCGAGTCCGGTGGGGAATCGGCCGGACCGGCCGACCCTGCGGGAACGGACTGTAGCCTACCAGCCGGAACAACCGCACTCAAGGGTCGGACCGGCCGACGGTTCACGGATTCTGCCAGGAATCGTTAAAGTGGTCCCGCGGGTCCGCGGGCGCCGGTTGTGCCGGGGGGCTACCACAGACCCGCGGCGTTGACTCCGCCCCGTTCGGCGTTACCGTGGGGGGAATCACCTTCCGCCCGCCCGCCGTTCCGGGGACGCCCGATGACACGCCTCGCCGCCCGGGTCGCCGGTGTGCTGCTCGGGACCGGTGCGCTCCTTCTTGCCCCGGCCAGCGGTCAGCCGCCGCGCGTCGAGCCGCTGGTGTCGGTGGCCGTCACCGACAAGAAGGCGAACATTCTCGATTGCGCCGGGCTCGCCTTCCTCCCCGACGGCGCCCGGGTCGCCGTCCGCTGGGAACGGCACTCGCTCGGACTCGGGCCGTCGGACGCGCAACTCCTCGTCGTCGGCCCGCGGGGCGAGAAGTCGGCGCCGCTCGTCTTGCCGGCGGGCGACTATCCGGGTGAGCCGTCCGCGAGCCGCGTCGCCGTCAGCCGTGCCGGCGAGATTCTGACGCCCGGCAAGGCGAACCACCTGCTCCTGCAACCGGTCGGCCCCGGCCCGGCTCTGCCGCCGGTCAAGGGGGTCGAACTGACGGCCGGGTCGGTATTGGTGAAGGGGGTCTGGCTCGCCGGACCGGCCGACGGCGTGTTCGTCCTCCGGTCCATGTCCCTCGACAAGCCGGCCTACCAGCTCGTGGCCGTCGAGGGTGCGCCGCTGACCGAGGGGAAGGGCCGGACGCGGACGCTGTTGGGAGGCGGTGAACGCTCGGACCTGGTGACGGGCGCCGACCTCCACCCGTCGGGCGGGTGGTTCGCGGTCGTGACCTTCACCGAGCCGGGCCGGGACGGTCGGCTCGACCTGTGGCAACTCGGCGAGGCGCCGCAGAAGAAATCGCTGCCGCTGAAGGTGCACGCGGCGACGGTGTCGTTCGCCCCGGACGGCAAGTCGGTCGCGCTCGGCCTCACCGACGGGACCGTCGCGTTCCGCTCGACGGCCGACCTGTCCGAGCGGCGCGAGCCGGTCGTGGTCGGCCGGTTCACCGTGGCGGCGCTGGCGCACCACCCGCGCGGCCCGTTCGTGGCGTGCGGCACCTACGACCACGACGGGGCCGCCAACCTCGTGGTCGTGCGCGCGGACACCGGCGCGGTCGTGCGCCGCATCCCCGCCGACCCGCGGGGCGTGCAGGCGGTGTGCTTCAACGCGACCGGCACCCGCATCGCCACGTTCGGCGGGAGCGGGCGGGTCGCCCGTGTGGGACACCCCCGACCTGGCCGGGCCGACAGAGTGAACGCGTGGCCGGCTTCCAGCCGGCCGGGCTGAACGCGGCCATCAGCAAGCCGGCCACACGTCGCCGCCCCTAAACCGCAAGGCTGTAGGTAAACCTGTGGTAGTCCTCGACCGCCGGAGCGCGATCGTCGCCGGGCTCGCCTCGGTAGCCGGTTTCGGTTCCCCATGTGACCTGCGCGCGGACGAACCCGCCGTGTCGTTCTGCCCGTGCGTCGATCCGATCGACCGCTACGTCGCCTGGACCGACGGCTGGCGTGGGCGTGCTGCCGACCCGGCGCTCTGGGCTCCGCTGTGCGACTGGGTTGCCGGCCTCACGGCCGCGACCCGCCAACCCATCCCCACGCCGTTTCAAGACCCCGACGACCTGCTCCGTGCGGCACTGGACCCGGCCGTCGTCACCCGCTCGGCGTTCACCGTTCCGACGCTGACGCCGACCGCGCTCGCGTGCCGGTCCGCGGTGGCGATCGCACCCGAAATCGTCATCCCCTACCCCCTCCGGTATCCCTCCGTACTCGTCTCTCGTGGGAGGGTGAGGGCGAGGACGTGCGCGACTGCGTGGTCATCGCCAACGGCAGCGTGAACCTCGGAAGGGTCCACCGCTCGATCGTCATCGCGGACGGTGAACTCACCCTCCGCGGTCCCGTGTATGAATCGATCGTCGTGGGCCGTGCCGACATTCGGGTGTTCGCGGCATCGCGGAGTTCCGTCGTCGCCGGCGGGCGTCTGATTAACATTCACCCCAACGCGCAGATTCGAGAAGCCCTCGAGCGCGTGCCCAACCACACCTATCGCGGGGAAACGGCGGACGCCTTCGGGCTCGTCCGGTTCACGACAGTTGCCGACCTCGGTGTGGACACGGTGAGCGAGTTCACCGGCGGCGTCCGCGTTACCGCGTCGCTGCCGGGCGGGCTGTTACCCCACCGGGCGTTCCACGCCGGCGACGAAATCGTCCGCGTGGGTGAGACACCCGTCGCGTCGGCCTTCGAGTTCCGCCGGCTGGTGCGGGACTCGGCCGCGGTCGGCCGCGAGATCGTCGTGTTGGCGCGGCGGGCGGGTCGGCCGTTCGCCGTCCGGGTGGGGCCGGCTTCCAGCCGGCCGGGCTGACCACGGCCGCCCGGAAGCCGGCCCCACGTCACGCCGCCGACGGCGACACCCACCGGCCCGCCAGCCCCGACGCGCCCGGCAGCTTCAACAGGTGCCGCCCGAACCGCAGCAGCCGCAGCGAGCCGAACACCTCCCCCGCCGCCGCCGCCCCCGTCTGCGCCTCGCCGGCTCCCCGCACCGTCGGCTGCTCCACCCCCGGCGACGGCTCCAACACCACCTGACCGTCCGCGTCGGCCGCCGCCACCAGCGCCGCCGCCCGCGCCTGCGCCGGAACCGCCGGGTCGAACCCGAACCGCAGCCGCGCCAGCCCCGGCCCGCCCTTCAACCGGTCGCGGATCACCCCCGGCGGCATGAACGCCAATAACATCACCAGCATCAACAACTCGAACATCGTCAGCCCCATCAGGATGCCGATGCCCGCGTGCAACAACACCGACAGCCACAACACCAGCGGCCGCACCCGCGTCCACACCAGGAACGGGAAACTAATCTCCAGCCCCCACGTGAACCACACCCCGAACGCGCACATCGCGTAGTACACCGGCTTCATCGACGCCAGCCACCGCGCCGCCGACTCGAACCAGTGGTAGTGCATCATCGTGAATTCGGGGTTGATCATCACGTCGTAGAAGGCGTTCCCGCTCCACCACCCCTGCCCCTTCAGCTTCGACAGCCCCGCCGCCAGGTAGATGAAGCAGAAGTGGACCTGGATCAGCCGCACCCCGAACGCCGCCCCCCGGCTCGGCGGCGGCCGGTCCAGGAACGCCCGCGTCGCCGCGTCGATGCGGCCGCACCGCGCCAGGCTCGCCCGCGCCGCCCGGTACTTCGCCACCAGCCGGTCCACCGACAGCGCCCCGCCGCTGTCCCCGATCACCAGGTAGGTGAGGAGGATGTTCGCCATCACGTCCATGCCGAAGAGCACCTGCTCCGTCCGGTGGACGTAGCAGAGCGTCGCCACCCACGTCATCACGCCCGTCACCCGCGTACACACCCCGAGGGTGAACAGCACGATCACGCACAGGATGCCGGTGTGGATCGCCCGCATCGCCCCCGGGTCGGTGACGTGGAACCACACCGAGAACACCCGCTGCCCCATGCGAATCTTGGTCGGGTCCGGCTCGTTGTTCCAGTAGTCGAGGTAGTCGATGCGGTCGTTCCGCACCGCCGGGTCGTCCGGCAGGTCCAGCATGAACTTCACCAGCGCCACCCGGTACGGCGGGCTCTGCTCGATCAGGTGGTTCACGAGGTACTTGGTGTCGGCCGGGTCGGCCGGGAGCGCCGCGGCGCGGAGGTTGGCGGCGGCCCGCTGGCGGTCCGGCTCGGGCAGGCCGAGCATGAACTGCGGCAGCAGCGCCGTGCTCTCGCGCCCGGCCGGCGGGACGTTCAGGTACACGAACTGACCGTCCTGGGCGAGGCGGTACAGCTGCCGCCCCTCGGCCAGCGCCGCGAAGACGCGCTCCTCCTGCCCCTTGCCGTTCTCGTGGAAGTCCAGCAGCAGGCTCAGCGCCGGCACGGCGTTGGCGGTCGTCTCCTCGGCCGCGGCGGCGAGGTAGCGCAGGCTCCGCTCGCGGTCGGCCCGCCCGGCCGGGAGGCCGCGGACGAACTTCAGGATGGCCGACCGGCGGTGCGGGAACTCCGGCAGCCGCGGCATGATCGCCTCGTCGTTCTCCCACTTGGTGAACGAGCTGACGCCCCACGGGAACTCGCGCCGCTCGCGCTCGGCGAAGTCGTGCCCGTACCAGGCGTAGCGGCCGAAGAACGACTGCAGGTCGAGCGTGTGCGCCAGGCACACGTACAGCACCAGCAGGCCGGTGACGACGCGCATGAACCCGAGCGTGGTCGGGTCCTTCGGGGCGAACCAGAAGTCGGCCCAGCGCTGGCGGAACGGCTTCTCCGTCGGGGGCGTCGTGCTCATCGGAGCTGGCTCCAGTCGAACGCGTGGCCGGCGTGGATCGACAGGTAGTCCACGAACGGCTTCCGGTCGGCCGCGGCCGGCGCCGGGTTGGGCAGGATCGGGATCAGCCAGTACAGCATGTCGGCCTGCGGGTCCACCAGCTCCACCCGCGCCTTGCGCGGGTGCAACGGGTCCGCCGACGTGAGCCGGTACTCGCCGAGGAAGTACGGCATGTACGTCACCGGGTTGTAGGGGTTCATGGGCTGGCGGTCGGGTTGGCCGACGCCGATGAACGACTCGACCGGCAGGGTGCGGTGCTCGAGCCGGTACATCTTCAGCGTGGTGCGGGCGGCGGCCTCCGGGGTGGGGGTGTGCTCCAGGATCAGGTGCTGGGCGTAGCTCGGGATGAGGAACCGCATGCCGTTCGTGTCCGGCATGCGGTACTGGAGGAACTCGGGCTCGGTCGGGTGGAGCGGGAAGTACGGGTCGCTGCCGGGGAGCGTCAGCCGGTACCGGCGGGCGCGCACCTCGCTCTTCTCGAACGCCCCGGCCGACGACGTGAAGTCGTTGTTGGGCCGCGACATCCGGTCAGTGAGCGACAGCCGGCGAAAGTACGACAGCGCGAGCGGGTCGAGCACGTCGGCCGGGCGGCGCGGCATCACCACCCAGCGGGTGTCGTACTTCTTGCGGACCTCGCCGGTGGCGGTCGTCTCGGTGCCGTTCTCGGTCTTGACGACGCACGCCAGCAGCGACGCCGGCCCCGGCTCCGGGGAGTAGAAGTGGTAGGCGTTCCGCATGTAGATCGTTTGCAGGTACTGGTTGTACACGCGGAGGTAGGCCTGGTCGATGAGCCACGGCGTCGGCGCCGGGCCGGTGACCGCGCAGAAGATGCCGACGAAGTGGAACAGGACGTACGCGGTGGCGAGCCGCAGCCGCCACGCCGGCGCTGCGGCGACGACCAGGCGGAACCCGGCGGCGGCGGCGAAGAGGGCGAACAGGAGGCGGAACGAGTCCCAGCTGTCCGGGACGGCGGCGACGGCGGCGAGTGTGGCGGCCGCGGCGGCGACGGCCCAGACCTCCCACCGGTCGGGCCGCAGCCACGCGGCGAAGCCGGCGGCGACCGCGCCGACGAACACGAGCGCCGCGCGGGCGCTGGCGACGGCGCCCGGCCCCGAGCTCACGGCGCCGAGGAGCGCGGCGACGACGATCAGTCCGCCGCCGGTCGCGGCGACGGCGCGGGCGATCTTCCAACAAACGGGCGGAACCACCTCGACGGGCGGGGCGGCGGCGTCCCGGTCCATGACGACCCCTCTTTCAAGTGCGGAGTGCGGAATGCGGAGTGCGGAATCAATGACCCGAGCCGGGCGCGCCGGCCGCCGGCTTTCCATTCCGCATTCCGCACTCCGCATTCCGCACTTCCGAACATACCCGACGGCTACGGGTACAACCGCGGAAACGGGTCGGGCGTTGGCCGGCGGGGGCGGCGGGAGGGGGTACGTCCGGCACCCCCGACACGACCGCGAACGCGGGAGCGGGGCGCATTGTAGCCGACATGACCGGCGCCGAGGGCGCAGGAGGCGCAACCGTCACGCGGGCGGGCGGGCGGTTTGCCCGGACCGGCCAAACTACCCAAATTCCCGTTGACGGTCCAAAACCCCGGGTCTAACATCCACTTCACTTGAGGTCGGGAGCGCCGAGTGACGCGGGCTCCCAACCTTTTCCCGTAGGAACCAATCGGCCCCTTCGCCTCGCCGGGTTCGGCGTCGGGGACGGTGTTGGGTTCGCAGGGCGGAACCGCTCACCCGGAATCGGAGGACCAGGCGCGATGTACAGTATGGTGTTGATGGCGGCGATGCTGCCGTCGGGCGACGCGGCGGGCTTCGGCAAGCGGAACAACGGGTGCAACGGCGGCTGCCACGGGACCGTGGCGATGGCCGGCTGCACCGGGCACGTGGCTTCGGCCGGGTGCACGGGCGTGGTGGACGCGGGGTGCACGGGGTCGTGCCACGGCCGCGAGCGGGGCGGGTTCCTGGGGCTGCGGAACCGCGACCGCGGCAACAGCTGCAACGGCGGCGGGTTCCTCGGCGGTCACAAGAACAAGGGGAACAGCTGCAACGGCGGCGGGTACGCCGGGTGCAACGGCGGCGGGTACGCGGCCCCGGCCGGCTGCGTCGGCGGCGGGATCGTGGTCCCGACGACCCCGACCCCGGTCGTGATGCCCCCGAAGAGCTAACCCGGGCGGAGCCCGAACCGACGCGGGCGGCCGAGCCATCGGCCGCCCGCGTGGCGTTTGACGCACCTCGTTTCGCATCACCCCCACGGCCGCCACGTCCGCGGCTGCCGCAGCCCGACCCGCCCGCGGGCGAAGTCGAGGGTGAGCAACCGTCCCCGCAGGAAGTCGAGCCCGAGCAGGCCGTCGAACGTGACAGCCGGCGGGAAGTCGTGGGCCGCGACGGGGAAGTCCGCTCGCGCTTCGCCGAGCGCGAGCAACTGAGGAGCCACGACGATCGGGGCCATCGCGCTGCCGGTCGCGGAGCGGAACCGTCGCTGCGGGCTGTTCGGCCCGAGTTTCAACCCGGTGCGAAGCAGGATGGACGTGCGGATCAGAGTGGTCGTCGCGCCGGTGTCGAGAAGCAGCATGGCGTCGAGCGTCGTCCGCGGACCGGTCACGTGTACCGTGACGAGGATCCGCCGAGCCTTCGGGTCGAAGGCTGTCATTGCGCCTGCCGAAGCTCGGCATCCTCGTCCAGGAACTCGGGCCGGTCCCAGACTTCCGGGTAGACCGGCTCGCCCATGTACCGGCACGCCATCATCGGGGTGCATGCCTCGTCGGGGAGCGCCAGCATGTGCCGATCCATTTCCAGTCGGTCGGCCGTGTGGAACAGGACGTGACCGCCCGTCACGTCCTGGTAGCGGTCGAGTTTGGGACGACCGATGAGAACCCACTCGTTCGGGTAGCGCTCCTTCATCTCCGCGAGCGTCTGGTACTGTTCCGGCATGTCCGGCCCTCCGGTTAATTCGTGAATTGTACCCCCCGCGGGGGTTCACTGGAACAGGCCGACGTTCAGCAACCACTCCTCAACCGGGTCGTCCGGCCCGGTGTACCAGACGGCGATGTCGAACGGCTTCGGGAGCTCCTTCACCCGGTCGTAGACCGCGAGCTTGTCCGGGCTGTGGAACACCAAGTAGCCGCCGAGTACGCTCTGCGTCGCGCTGCGCCGCGGCTGGTCGATCAAAACCCACTCGTTGGGATAGCGCCGCTC
>DASPHQ010000386.1:0-3405 GCA_035629595.1 Urbifossiella sp.
TCGGCGGCACCATGACGCTCGGCCTGGCGGTGGCGGGGTGGGGGGTACTCTTTCTGCTGAACCGGGTGAAAGCCCGGGGACGGCCGTCCCCGGGCTTCGAGACGCCCATCACTTCCTGGCGCACCGCCTGGCTCCTCGTCGCGATCGTCGCCGCATGCGGGCTGACGCCGTTCGTCAACCCGTTCGGCATGGAGATGCTGAACACCTGGCGCCGCATCGTCGGGTCGAAGGTGCTGCCGGAGGTGGTGAACGAGCACATGCCGCTGGACCCGTCGTCGCCGCTCGGCCTCACCGTCATCGGCTTCGGCGTGCTGTACCTGGCGCTGCTCGCGGGCACGCTCCCGCGGATGCCGCGGGTGTCGTGGCTGGTGCCGCTGGCGTGGCTGGTGCTGAGCTTCAAGGGGATCCGGCAGGGGCCGCTGTTCGCCATCACGGCCGCGGTCGCCGTCGCCGACCTGTGGCCGCACACCGTCTGGCACCGGCTGCTGGTGAAGTACGGCGACGGCTCGCTCGCCCACGCCCCGGAGGGCCGCCCCGGCTGGGCGTGGGCGGCGATTCCCGCGGCGGTCGTGCTGCTGATCGCGACGCTGCAACTGACGGGCGTGGAGGCGCCGGTGGTCGGCCGCGGGTGGGCGCGGCTCGACCCCGACTTCATCCCGGTAGAGCTGGCCGACGAGATGCGGGCGTACGCCGCCGCGGTGCCGCCGGGCACGCCGGTGTTCAACGACGCCAACCTCGGCGGGTTCCTGATCTACCACACGCCGACGCTCAAGATCTTCATGGACGACCGCTGCGAGCTGTACGGCGACGACTGGATTCGCACCTACGCCGACACGCTCGGCCTGCCGCCGGCGGAGCTGGGGCCGGTGTTCGAGGGCTGGGCCGGCCGCTACGGCTTCCGCCGCGCCATCGTGATGACCGACCCGGCGGGGGTGGACAAGCCGCCGATCGAGCGCTACCTGATGGGCTCGGGCGGGTGGCGCGAGGTCGCCCGCGGCAAGCGGGCGGTGGTGTTCGACCGGGTCAATTAGTTCCCAAAGCCCGGGGACGGCCGTCCCCGGGCTTTCACGCCCTGCACCCCACTTCTATAACGACGCCCGGCCCCCTCCCCCCGGGTTCGCGTCCATGGCCGAGCCGCTGGTCGGAATCATCATGGGCTCCCGGTCCGACTGGGAGACGATGCGGCACGCCGCCGACCTGCTCGACGAGCTCGGCGTCGCCTACGAGGCCCGGGTGGTGTCCGCCCACCGCACCCCCGACCTGCTGTTCGACTACGCCGAGCAGGCGCTCGGCCGCGGCCTCGAAGTCATCATCGCCGGCGCCGGCGGCGCGGCCCACCTGCCGGGGATGTGCGCCGCGAAGACGTGCCTGCCGGTGATCGGCGTGCCGGTCGAGTCGGCGGTGCTGCGCGGCGTCGATTCGCTGCTGTCGATCGTGCAGATGCCGGGCGGGGTGCCGGTGGCGACGATGGCGATCGGCAAGGCGGGGGCGCGGAACGCGGCGCTGTTCGCGGCGGCGGTGCTGGCGAACAAGTACCCGCCGGTGCGGCAGGCGGTGCAGGCGTTCCGCGCGAAGCAGACGCAGGACGTGCTCGAACACCCCGACCCGCGGCTACCGGCCCCGAGCCACCCGCCGGCTGGCGCCGGCCGCTCCCCTGGACCCCCTCATGCGCCTCGGCATCCTCGGCGGCGGCCAGCTCGGGCGGATGCTCGCCCTCGCGGCGCACCCGCTCGGCGTCCGCCCCACCGTCCTCGACCCCGCCGCCGACGCCTGCGCCGGCCACGTCTGTCCCCACGTCCGCGGCGAGTTCGACGACTTCCGCGCCCTCTACGAGCTGGCGCAAGCCTCGGACGTGGTCACCTACGAGTTCGAGAACGTGCCGGTCGAAACGGCCCGGTGGCTCGCCGAGCGCGTCCCCGTGTACCCGCCGCCGCGGGCGCTCGAGGTGTCGCAGGACCGCGTCGTCGAAAAGACGTTCCTCAACGCCCTCGGCGTGCCGACGCCGCCGTTCGCCGCGATCGAGACGCGCGACGAGTTCGACGCCGCGGTGACGGCGATCGGCCTGCCGGCGGTGCTGAAGACGCGGCGCTTCGGGTACGACGGCAAGGGGCAGGCCGTCATCCGCACCGCGGCCGACGCCGACCGCGCCTGGGAGACGCTCGGCGGCCGGCCGCTCATCCTCGAAGGCTTCGTCCCGTTCGACCGCGAGCTGTCGATCCTCGCCGTCCGCGGCCGCGACGGCACCATCGGCACGTACCCGCTGGTCGAGAACGAGCACCGCGGCGGCGTCCTGCACCGCTCCGTCGCGCCGGCCGGCGACCTGGGCGAGGAGCTCGGCGAGCGCGCCGCCGAGTACGCGGCGCGCATCCTGACGGAGCTGGACTACGTGGGCGTGCTGGCGGTCGAGCTGTTCCAGGACGGGCCGCGGCTGCTGGCGAACGAGACGGCGCCGCGGGTCCACAACTCGGGGCACTGGTCGATCGAGGGGGCGCACGTCTCGCAGTTCGAGAACCACGTCCGGGCGGTGTGCGGCCTGCCGGTCGGGCGGTGCGACGCGGCCGGCTGGTCGGCGATGTTCAACTTCATCGGCACCACCCCGCCGGCGGCGGCGGTGCTGGCGCACCCGGAGGCGCACCTGCACCACTACGGCAAGGCCGACCGCCCCGGCCGCAAGGTCGGCCACGTCACCCTGCGGGCCGGCAGCGCCGACGAACTGGCGGAGAAGCTGCCCGGCTGGTCGGAGGCGTTCGACCGGCCCGCGACCTGACCGATTTTCCTAGGAGTTTTTCGATGCCTCGTTGGCTCGCCCTCGCCCCGCTCGCGCTCGTCCTCGGGTGCGGCGGCCCGCCCGCCGCGCCGACCGAACCCGCCAGGCAGGCTCCGTCCCCGGCGCCGGTCCCGTTCGTGGTGCCGACGCCGCCCGGCGTCGTTCCGCCCCCCGTCGCCGCGCCCACGGCCAAGAGCCCGGCCGCGGTTCCCGACCACTTCCCGGGTGTCGCCCGCATCGCCCGAAGGCGCGCTTCACCCTGCCCGGGAAGTTCGAGGCGGCGGCGTACGGCAACAGCATCCAGCTGTCGGCCGACGGCACGCGGGTCGCCTTCGGCATGCAGGACGCAGACTTCAAGTCGTGGACGCAGGTGTGGGACGTGTCCGGCCCGCCGCGGGTGCTCGCCACGCTGCAGAAGGAGTACGGGGGCGGCCTCGGCGCCCTCGCGCCGTCCGGCCGGCGGGTCGTGACCGGGCGGGCCGTCGTGTACGACGTGGACACCGGCCATGACGTGAGCCGACTCCCCGACTCGATCTTCTCGCACGGCTACTTCCGCGACGACGACAGGTTCGTGTTCACCCAACGGCACCTCGGGTCCGACAAGCCCGAGAAGGGGCGCGTCCACGTGTGGAACGTCT
>DASPHQ010000387.1:0-4253 GCA_035629595.1 Urbifossiella sp.
AACGGAAACAACGAGCAGTCCCGTCTTCCTGCTCCAAGTTGTCAAAGATCAGGTCAAAATGGCTCTAACATACACAGGATGACAAGGAGTCATACCCACAAAAGAGAACGCTGGAGTGCTACGAAATCCGGCATTTACCTCGTGCACTGCAACAATTCGCCGAACCGGTGCGGTACCTCCATGAAACCTTTGCCCTGGGGTTCCAGGCCGTCCTGCTCACCATATTTAAGACCGACAACCCTGTTATTCCCTACCGGCTCAGTGCAGCAACATCAGAGGCCAAAGGGAAGGTATGCCAGGACTGCTACAACCGGCAGACGAAGGCGTCCCTGCGAGGGGTGTCACGTCGCTCTGACTCCGGGCCGGCGATGGAGACGCGTCGCCTCCATCAGAGCCGGAACGTCCGCATTCTCCTATCTTTTTGCCAGAGAACCGATTGCGGAAATCCAGGTGCCATTCGTCGATCAGACCGAAGCGCCTCAAAACAAGCCCGTTCCGCGTCCTCTCGCTCCCCGAGAGCTCGCGCATAAGCCTTCCCGTACGCCTGCGTCAAGACGAGGCTACAGATCGATCGCCGCCTCGAGGATCTGACGCAGTTCGGAGTCGAAGAGCGTCACGGGGTTGCCCTTCATGCTGCTGGCCCGCCGGGCGAGCGGGATGAGCCTGCCGCAATCGGCGACGGACAGGCCGGCCTCCCGCAGGGGCGGGATCTTCAGCTCCGCGCAGAGTTCGTGCACGCGGGTCACGCCGTCACGGGGGGCGGCCGACGCGTCGCCGGTCAGGGTCCGGGCGATCTCGGCGTACCGCTGGAGGATGGCCGGGTCGCCCCGTTCGCCGACCGCCCGGATGTTGGCCTCCATGACGAACGGCAGGAGCCGGGCGCAAAGGGCGCCGTGAGGCCGGCCGGTGGCCCCGCCGAGCACGCCCGCGAACCCGTGCACCGCGCCGAGACGGGCATTGGCCAGGGCGACCCCGCTGAACAGGGCGGCCAGCGCCATGTCCTCGCGGGCCGCGAGGTCCGAGCCGTCGCGATAGGCGACCTCCAGGGATCGCGCCGCCCGCGTGAGCCCCTCGCGGCAGACGCCGTCGGTGAACGGGCTGGCCGCGTTGCTGACGAACGGCTCGATCAGTTGCGTCAGCGCGTCCATGCCCGTGTACGCCGTGACCTCGGGCGGGAGCGACAGGGTCAGCTCGGGATCGACGACGGCCACGCGGGGGAGCAAGTGGGGGCTCCGCAGGCTCACCTTCACCCCGTGCTCGGGGACGTCGAGCACGGCGTTGCGGGTCGCCTCGGTGCCCGTGCCCGCGGTGGTCGGGACGGCGACGAGCGGCACGGCGGGCTCCAGCAGCGCCTTTCCTCGTCCCACCACCTCCAGGTAGTCCAGGACGTCCCCCGGGTTGGTGAGCAGGCCCGCCACCGCCTTCCCGGCGTCGATCACGCTACCCCCGCCCACGGCAATCACCAGGTCGCAGCGTTCCGAGCGGGCGATGCCGGCCGCCTCGCCCACCAGATGGGTGGTGGGCTCCCCGCTCACGTTGACGACCACCGCGCGGACGCCGACCTCGCCCAGCCCCTGCGTCCACGCATCGCGCCCTCGTCCGGAGCCCCCCAGGACCAGCAGCGCACGGCGGCCGAGGTCCCGGGCCAGGGCGGGGACCTGCCGCGCGTTGCCGCATCCGAAGAGGATGCGCCCGGCCGTGGCGAACTCGAAGGTCATGAGAGCGCGCCTTCGGGGTACACCGCGTCGAACTTCACGCTGGACCGGGGCACCGCCATCATGTCGGCCACCGCGTCGGCCCACAGGCGGTAGTGCGCCGTCTGCTTGTGGGCCGCGGGCGCGTCGGCCGAGCGGTAGACCTCGACCAGCAGGAACCGCGTCGGGTCCTCTTGCTGTTGCAGCACATCGAACCGCGCGATGCCCGGCTCTTGCAGGCTGTTCCGCGAGTTCTCGATGCAGGCGGCCTTGAAGGCCTCGACCCGATCGGGCTTCACCTGGATGTGGACGTGGACGATCAGCATGAGACGCTATCCCACCCTGGCGAGATCGAGGAAGACGATGCACGAAGGATTGCCGACGGCCGTGTACTGGCCGGTGAAGCTGAGGCTGCCGGCCTTGCGATCCACCCGGAATGCGGCGATGTTGTCGCCACGCTGGTTGCAACAATAGAGGAACCGGCCGGAGGGATCGAAGCCGAAACTGCGTGGATAATCCCCACGCGTCCATTCCTCCCCGACGTAGGACAGCTCGCCGTTCGGGCCGACGGAGAAGATCCCGATGCTGTCGTGGAGGCGGTTGCCCGCGTAGACGAAGCGCCCGTCCGCCGAGACCAGGATCTCCGAGCAGAAGTTGCTGCCCGCGAATCCGGGCGGCAGGGTGGAGATCGTCTGCCGCGGGGCCAGCCGCCCCGCCGCGGCGTCGTAGTCGAACAGGACGATCGTCGAGCCTTCCTCCTGGATGGAGTAGAGCCAGCGGCCGTTGGGATGGAAATGGAAATGCCGCGGCCCATCCCCGGGCGGCAGCGGGGTCGCATGCGGCTCGTTCGGGGTCAGGAGGCCCTTCCGGTCGTCGAACTTCCACACGAAGATCCGGTCCAGGCCCAGGTCGACGTGCAGCACGAAGCGGCCCGCGGCGTCGGCCTGGATCATGTGCGCGTGCGTCCGATCGTGCCCGCTGAAGGCGAAGCTGCCCGGCGGGGCGTCCTCCGCCCTGGCAGGGCCGACCGTTCCGGCATCGACCTTGATGTCCGCGGCGTCGCCCAGGCGCCCGTCGGGGAGGATCGGCAGCACCGCCACCGAGCCGCCGAAGTAGTTGGCCACCAGCACGAAGCGCCCCGACGGGTGGACGCTCACGTACGTCGGGCCGGCGCCGCCGGAGCGGACGGTGTTCAGGGGCGTCAGACGCCCGTCCGCCCGATCGACGGCGAAGGCGCCGACCGTGCCCTGCTTGTCGTCGCCCACCCGGTCGGTCTCGTTGGCGGAATACAATCGGGTCCCGGCGGCGTTCAGGGCGAGGCAGCTCGGGCTGGTCCCCATCTCGTGAATGCCGGCGGCCGTCAACGCCCCGGTGGCGCGATCCGCCCGGAAGATGTGGATGCCGCGACCGTTCCCGGGCGGCAGGTCCACCTGGGTCGGCAGCACGTCGCGGAGAGGGGAGCTGAAGGTGCCGACATACGCCACGAGCGGCCCGTCGGCCTCGTGCGCTCGCGCCAGCGGCGTGGCGATCAGCGGGGACATCCCCGCCAGCGCGGCGGAGGCTCTCAGGAACGAACGTCGGGAGCGGTCGGGTGGAGTCATGACGATGAGAGATCCGGTATGGCCGATGAGCCGCCTGGCGTGAGGGGGATGTGCGGGCCGAGCATGGGTCGTCGTCGCTTTCCCTGCGACGGTCGCTAGCCCTTCTTCGCGACCGGCTGGCGGAACCCCCGCTCCACCGTGTCCTTCGGGTCGGTGGAGACCGGGCCGTCCCTCCACAGCCACCGCATCATCTCCGGCAGGATGGCCCCGCCGAACTTCTGCCCGTGGTTGTTCATCCCCCACGCGTAGTTCACGTCGTACCCCTTCTGCGTGAGGGCCTTCATCAGCCGGACGTTCTGGTAGAACCAGTCCCGCGTCTCGTCATATTCGCCGTTGCGGCGCAGGCCGCGGTTGTCGTTCCGGCCGTCGCAGAGGTAGACGCGGATCGGCTTCTTCTCGGCCGCCAGCACCTTCTCGGGGTAGACGTGCCCGCCCCGCAGGTTGACGAAGCTGCCGACGTTGCTCAGCACCTTGCGGAAGTGGTCGGGCCGCTCCCAGGCGACCGTGAACGCCGCGATCGCGCCGGAGCTCGACCCGCCGATGCCGTGCATCTCGGGGTCCCTGGAGATGTTGTAGTCCTTCGCCAGCGCCGGCATCAGCTCCTCGGTGATGACCCGCGCGTACCTGTCGTCGAGCGAGTTGTACTCGGTGGGCCGGTTGGTGTCGCGATCCCCCCAGTTCTTGGGCGTCGGCTCGGGCTGGTCGGGCCGTCGGCCGGGGTTGATGAAGACCCCGATCATGACCGGGATCTCGCGGCGGTAGATCAGGTTGTCCATCACGTTCTGGGCCCGCATGTCCCCCGTCTCGTCCTTGAACGCCTGGCCGTCCTGGAAGACCATCAGGGCCGACGGGACGGCCGGGTCGTACTGCGCGGGGACGTAGACCCAGTAGGTGTGCTGGGTGCCGGAGTAGACCTGGCTGGGCAGCGTGAACGGCCCGCGGATCTCCCCCCTCGGGA
>DASPHQ010000388.1:0-10016 GCA_035629595.1 Urbifossiella sp.
CTGGCCGCGGGCCGGGACCGGGCTGGCGGTCTGCGTCCTGGTCCTGGAGATCGCGGCAGACTTCCGGAACACCTTCCAGATCACGCACGACCACTTCCTGGTCCTGAGCGTGCTCAACGGGCTGGTGCTGTGGGCCGGGTGGGGCCGGCCACTCGGCACCCGACGCCTGTCGGCCGGGTGGGGGCTGTTCGGCGGCTTCGCCGCCCTCTGTTCCCCTACCCTCGGGTTCGTTTGGGGCGGTCTGACGGTCGCGGCCGGCTTCCGCGCCAGAGCCCTCTCTCGCGTCGCGCTGGCCGGACTCGCGGCGGCCGCCGCGCTGACCCCGTGGGTGGCCCGGAATTACGTGGCGTTCGGCCGGGTGATCCCGGTCAAGTCGAACCTGAACTTCGAGTTGTACCAGTCACAGTGCATGCAGCCGGACGGGGTGCTGTTGAGGACGAGTGTCCGTCAGCACCCGGGGACCGCCGGCAGCGAGCAGGCACAGGAGTACGACGAACTCGGCGAGTCCGCGTTCTTGGCCCGGAAGGGGGAGCAGTTCTGGGCCGCGGTACGCCCAGACCCCAGAGGGTTCGCCACCCGCGTCTGGGACCGGTTCAGGACCATCGTCGTCTGGTACACCCCACGGGAGCGGGACGGCTCGCGGGAGTTCGCGCCCGGAATCTGGCTGGCCCGGGTTCTTCACCCACTACCGTGGGTGGGGGTCGGCGTGATCGCGCTCTCGATCGGGCGGCGATCGACGCCCGGGGAGCGGGCCGTTGCGGCGGCGGCGGTGCTGTATGTCGTCCCTTACATCCTCGTGAGCTACGACGAGCGGTATTACTCCCCTTTGCTCGGTCTGCGTACGCTGCTGATCGTCTTCCTCATTTGCCGGCTAGAACGCCGCTACAGGCCAGATGTTACCACGAAGCCGCATCCGCTCTCGGTCCCCTCAATGCTCGCTGGGGGCCAGCTTGATGCGTCTTGCCAGGGTCGTGCGCCGTTGTAGGCGTGTCGGTCACGCGGAACGGGCCGGTCCTATGCGGGAGCGGCGGCCGGCTAGGACGGCGATGTCGAGGTCGCTCTCGGCGTCGGCCGTACCACGGGCATGCGAGCCGAACAGGTACGCCACAGTGACCGGATGAACGCGGCAGACCGAGGCGATCGCCTCGGGAAGGCCGGTGGGCAGTGAGCTCGACGGCATCAGGCGGGATGGTACCACGAGGGTTCGGCTGCGGGAAGGAATCGGGTACTACTTCTGCCGCACGCCGAAAGAGGCCCGCCACCAGGCGGGCCTCTTGCTTCAGTTCTCTAGCGGAAGGGGTATGCTGGTACCGGATAATGGGGAGAGTGTTGTGTCAAGTGTGGTGGACATGGTGCGCAGAAGTTGGAACCGCCTGGAGGTCCTCGTCCGGGAGTGGGCGGAGTCGATCCGGGGGCTTCCGAGAGCCGAAAACGGTTCCCTCGCCGCATGAGTCCGAGTAGTACGGCATGCAGCACATCTACGACTTCGGCGTCGGCCCGCTCGGCCACGGTCTCGATTCAGGTCGCGGAGACGCTCGCCGCATCCGTCACCTCGGCCGCGAACCGCTCGGCGATGTGGTCCATCGCGAACCGGGAGAGGACGAGGCTCTTGAGCGTCGGGTTCGCGTCGTCGTCCTCGTCCACGAACGCGGTCGGCGGCAGGACGTAGAGGTTGTCGGTGCCTCGGAACAGAAACTCGCGCGACACCGCTTTCCCGACCCGGTATGCCCCGTAGGTATGGTGGTTGGTCAGCAGCGGGCGGAGGCAGAACGCGGGGGCGGGCAGGCCGATGGCTGCGGCCACCGCGCGCATCGTCTCGATCACCTCCCCGTGGAACGCGGCGTCGCGGGCGGACATGACCGGCGGGAGTGGGCCCTGGACCCGCAGCAGGTCTCCCGACGGCAGCCGGTCGTGCATCGCACACACCGCTTGCACCTGGACGTACAGCGTGTCCGGGTCGTCCGAGCCGTGCAGGTTGTCCGAGCTTTGCATGTACCCGCGCCGCCACAGGTCGAGCGGGGCTGCCTTGATCTCCAGGTGGTACGGCACGCCGAATTCCCGGCTCCGGCAGTCCATGATCAGAATCGCAACGCCCGACTCGTCGGTCGTCCACCGCCCGAACGTCCGGGCGGGGAGCTTGCCGTGCAGGTCGATCCGGATGTGGTCCGCGGCGTCCAGCGCGAGCGGACCGTCCGCCACCTGCCGGACCAGCGGCAGGCTCGGCTCGACCCCGGTCGCCAACACCACGACGCGCGGCCGGAGCGTGTGCGTCCGGCCGTCGACCCACCGGCCTTGAACGGCCGCGACCCGCACACCCTCCTTGACCAACCGGGTGCAGTGGAACTGCGGGAGGAGGCGGACGCCGTCCCGGACGAGGTCCGGGATTTCGTCCAGCGACGAGTACCGCCCGCCGTCCTTGTCGATCGCCAACGGCGCGGTCCCCACCCTGCTCCCCGGAAAGGCGTCGCGGAGCTGGGACAACAGGTGCAGTTCCAGATTGCCGCCGGACTTGGGGACCGGGTCCAGGACGCCGATCGCGGCTTCGACCTGGTTGAACCGATTGAGCAACTCGGCGTAGTCGTACGGCCAGCGGCGGAGAATGTCCTCCGGCGGGCGAGGGGTAGACATTCCCCAGAACCCGAGCCGACCGCCGAAGTGCGGGGTCCACGGGTGCATGTGGGGTCCGCGCGGGTGGTTGGTGTGCGCGAAGTGGGTCAGCAGATCCATCGGGCCGGAGTCGGCCACGGCGATCCGCAGGGGGGTGGAAGACCGACTCCGGTGCCGGTCGAACAGGTACCGGGCGCTGGACAGGCCGACCGCCGACCCGACGATCAGCACGTCGACGGACCGGCACCGGCGTGGATGGGTGCCGTAGACCCGCTCGGCACGGAGAGGGTAGTTCGATCGCGCGGACATGCTGGTGCTCCTGTCGAGAGGGCGACAACGGCGCGCAGCCGCGACCTGACCCGGCCGGGGCGGGTTGAACGCGCGGGGATATAGAGATAAGGGCCGCTGGCTACTGGAACTGACAGTCGTCGATAAAAAATGTCGTCGGCTTGCCCGCGCCGCGGAGTGTGAACACGAACCCCGTCTTGATCCGAGTCATGTCCGCGTTCGCCGGCACGTCCAGGGTGTACTCGCGCCACTCGGTGGACAGTCTGACGTCGGCGCGGGACACTTTCGCCGTGTCGGGGAACCTCTTCTCGCGGCCCAGAATGCCGAACTCGATGGTCACGGTCTCGTCCCCGGTCTCGCCGCGCATCCAAACGGACAGCCGCTTCGCGCCGGTCAGGTCCCACCCGCACGGCTTGTCGCCCCAGTCGTCGGCGGGGTGCTGCCATGCCACCCCCGCCCACCCGTCCGGTGCGGCGTAGTCGACCCTGATGCACGTCTTCCCGCCGTGCGGGCGGGTCTCGCACCGCTCGTCCAGCTTCAAGGACTTCGTGGCCCCCATGTAGCCGGACGCGACGTAGGGCGCGCCCTTGCGGCCGGCCTCGTCGTACACCACGAGCGGCAACTTCGCCGGCGCCCCCGCCGGCGACTTCGCCGGAGGACCTTTCACGAACACCGGGACGTTCGCGACCGCCGCCCCGCCGTGCCCGTCGGACACGTAGGCGAACAGTCGATACGCCCCCCCGCCCGGCGCGCGGATCTCGGCACCAAGGGCGTCCGACGTGGTAACCGCCTCCGGGAACGTGGGCGGGGCGGCCTCCGCGTCGCCGCCGACCCCGGCCGACCGCGGGTCGGCCTGGAGAACCCAGCGCACCGTCAGCGCGTCGCCCTCGGGGTCGGTCGCGATCAACTTCGCCCGGACCGTCGCCCCCGGCTCCACCTCCGCCGCACCTACGGCCGCCAGGCTCACGATCACCGGGCAGCGGTTCGCCGGCGGCCGCCCCGCCCAGAACGTCGAGAGGGCGTCGGCCGCGCCCAAGCGAGTGCCGTCCGGGAGCAGCATCCCGAACCACGTCGCGGTCGTTTCCTGCTTGTGTCCCCAGAGGAACGCGAACGACCCGAGGCACAGCCCGCCCGCGTCGATGACGGCCTTCTGGTACGCCCGGCGGTACGCGATGGCCTTCTCCGAACTGGTCGGCTCGACGGGCGAGCCCCACGGCGTTTTCGCCACCTCCCACGGGCCCGGCGGACCGAACTCAGTCAGAATGTACGGCTTCGTCCCGCCCGCCGCCCGGTACCGCTCGGGGACCGAGGCCGCGCCGGCGTAGGTGTTGATCCCGACGATGTCGATGTCCGGGCACAGGCGGTGGAGCGACGGGACCCGCTTCCCGCCGATCTCGGCCACGACCGCCATGGTCGGGTGGTTGGGGTCGAGTGACTTCGCGAGCCGGGCGACGTCGTTGACGGCGGCCCAGACCGCCTCCTTGCCGCCGCCCTCGAACCCTTCGACCTCGTTCCCGATGCCCCACATCAGCAGCGCGGGGTGGTCCTTGTACTTCAGGATGACCTCGCGGAACGACTCCCGCTGCTTGGCGACCTGTGCCGGGTCGGAGTAGTCGAACCCGTGCCGCTCGTGGGCCAGCCACAGCCCGACCGCGACGGCGAGGTTGTGGCGGTGCGCGTCGTCGAGCTTCTTCTGGAGGCCGTCCGTGCCCCAAGTCCGGACCGCGTTCCCGCCGAGCCGGGCGAGGAGGTCCTTCGACCCTTCCCCGCCCGCGCCGCGGACGAAGAACGGCGTCCCGTTGCGGACCAATTCCCACCCCGTGCCGGACTTCCGGAGTTGAACGCCGACCGGAGACGCAGCTACCGGCTCGGCCGCCGGCCCCTGGGCGACCGGCTCTGGGGCCGGGTTGGTTCTCGCCCCGCACCCGGCGACCAGGCCCGCGCACACCACGACGCCCGCGAACCCGATCCACCCTTGAAGCCCTCGACTCATCGGACAACCCCCTGGTGTGTACCCGGTTCACTTCTTGATGTTGAGAGCGGCCAGCCGGTCGCCGGCCGCGACCGCCGGCGACCAGAACCCGCCGCTCTCGCCCCAGCACCGCGCGTGCGGGAAGCTCGCGGCGGCGGCGTAGGCGGCGACGGCGGTCTTCCGGCCACCGCGGCCCTCGGCGGCCTTCCCCTTGATGAAGAAGGCCGTGGCCGCGTCGTTCAGCACGCCGTTCTCGAAGACCACGTTGCGGGCCGGGAGCCCGACGGCCCCGACCGGGAGTTGAACGCCCCGCCGGGCGAGGTCGTTCTCCAGTTCCTCCGCCGCGGCCCGGAACCCCGCGGTGCACTTGTCCGCGAGTTCGATCGCCTTCGCGTGGTCCCTGCGGTTCAGGGCGGCCCAGGCGAGCGAGACGTACGCCTCGTGGAGCGGCTTGTCGGCCAGTTCCGGGTTGAGCCGGAACAGCCGGGCGGCGTCGGCCGGGGACCAGAACCACCCTTTCGGGTCCCAGACGCGGGCGGCGGAGTACTTCTCGGTCTCGGCCAGCGCGGTCAGCACCTCGGCCTTCTTGCCGAGCTTGTAGGCGGCGCGGGCCTTGATGAAGTGCGCAGTCGCCACGTCGTTGAGCGGGCCGTTGTTGTGGATCGCTGCCTTCTGCGCGGGCAGCACCAGGCCGATCGGCACCACCTCCTTCGCGTCGGCGATTTCCTTCTGCCGCCGGCCGGCGGGTCCCTGGAACCCGTTGATGCAGGCGTCGGCGTGGGTGATCGCGGCCGCGAACTTGCCGCCCTTGAACGCCTCCCAGGCGGCGGTAGTTTCCTTCTCGTGGGCCGCCGGCGGTTGGCCGAAAGCCGCGTGGGCCGGGAGGAGTATGGCGAGGAAGCAGACGCGGGTGCGGGTCATGGCTGGGACTCCGGACCGGGGAGGGGGAACGGGACGGCGGGGCCGCGGGCGAACGGCCCCACGAAGACGACTACCGCAGGATGTCGAGGCGATCCTGGGCGGCCTCCGCCGGCGACCAGAACCACCCCTTCGGGTCCCAGCAGCGGCCGCGCGACAGTGCAACCGCACCGGAGTAGGCGGCGACCGCGGCCATCTTGTCGCCGCGGCCCTCGGCGGCCTTCCCCTTGATGAAGAAGGCCGTGGCCGTGTCGTTCAGCACGCCGTTCTCGAAGACGCCCGCCTTGGCCCCCTCCTCGACCGCGCCCGTCGGAGGGCGGACGCCCCGCTTGGCAAGGTCCTTCTCCATCGCGGTCGCGGCGGCGTGGTGGGCCACGACACACTTGTCGGCGAACTCGGCCGCCTTCGCGTGGTCGCCGCGGTTCAGTGCGTCCCAGGCAAGGGCGACGAGTGCCTCGTGGACGGCCTTGTCCGCCAGTTCCGGGTTCGTCCGGAAGATGACGGCGGCCTCCGCCGGCGACCAGAACCACCCCTGCGGGTCCCAGCACCGGGCGGCGGGGTACTTCTCGGCCTCGGCCAGGGCCTTCTCGACTTCGGCCTTCTGCACGAGCTTGTGGGCGGCGCGGGCCTTGACGTAGTACGCGGTCGCCACGTCGTTGAGCGGGCCGTTGTTGTGAATCGCGGCCTTCTGCGCGTCGGTCACGCGGCCGTTCGGGACGGCGGTCTTGGCGTCGTCGAGCTCCTTCTGCCGGCGGGTCGCGGTCCCGCGGAACTCCTTGATGCAGACGTCGGCGTGCTTCATCGCGTCGGCGTACTTCTCGGCCTTGAGGGCGTCCCAGGCCGCCTTCGTCTCCTTCTCGTGGCCCGACAGGTCGGCCGGGGCCGTCTGGCACCCGGCGACGGGGAGCACCAGCACCCCCAGCACCACACCGAGCGTCAGCCCACCCAGAGTCACATGCGACCCAGCTCGAGATTTCATGACGGATCTCCACGGGCGAACGGGGATGAGGAAGAGCGCCGGGGCGGCGCCGCCCCGGCGCACGGCGACCGTACTACTTGCGGCCGTCGTTGAGGTTGGCCAACTCGTCAGTGCACTTGAGCGCCGGCTCCCAAAGGAGCTTCGTCTTCGGATCCCAACACCGGGCGTAGGTCAGGAGCTGCCCCGCCTCGAAAGCCGTGCGAGCCTCGGCCTCGAGCAACGCACGGGCCGCCGCGTCCTTACCCTTCCCGATCTCGATGGCACTCCGCCCGGACAGCCAGTAGCTGACACTGACGTCATTGAGTGGGCCCTCCTGCAGGACGACGGACGGCCCGTCGCCGCGGATCCACTCCAGCAGCGAGCGGGGAACTTTGCCAGTGGGGGGCTTCGGCGCGCCCATGCCGACGAGTTCCTTCTGTCGGTCCGCCGCCCGGCCGCGGAACTCACTGACGCACTCGTCGGCCTTCTTCTTGGCACTCTCGTAGTCGTTGCGCTTGTAGGCCTCGAACGCCTCGGTCGTGAGGATCTCGTTCAGCCCGCGCTCCCGCTCGAACGGCCCGACCTGCGCGACGGCGGCCCACCCGCCGCCCGCGACGAGCACGACCGCGGCGGCGACGAGCCACAGGATCGGGCGGCGGGGACGGCCGCCGCCGGCACCGCTGTCGAGGGCCTCGGCGAGTTCGGCCGGGGACTGGAAGCGGTCGCGGACGTTCTTCGCCATCATCTTCTCCAGTACGGTGAGTAACCACTTCGGCACCCCGGCGCGGAGCTTCCACACCGGCGTCGGCTCCTCCTCGCGGTGCGCTTCGAACAACTCGATTCCGTTCTTGTCCGGGAACGGGAAGGTGGCGGTGAGCAGGGAGTACAGGGTGTACCCCAGGCTGTAGATGTCCGCCCGGGCGTCCACCGCGGGCGACCGGGCCTGTTCCGGCGGCATGTACCGCGGGGTGCCGAGGATGGTGCCGAACTGGGTGTGCTCGCCGCCGGCCGCCCCGCGGTCGTACGTTCGCGCGAGTCCCAGGTCGAGCAGCTTGACCTCGCCGGCGTCCGTGAGGATGACGTTTTCCGGCTTGATGTCCCGGTGGACGACCCCCTTCGAGGAGAGGTACTTGAGGGCGTCGGTCAGCTTCGTGGCGACGTTCACGACGGTCGCGACCGGGAGCACGACTCGCTCCCGAATCTTCTGGGCGAGCGTCTCCCCCTCGGCGTACTCCATGACCACGTAGGGGACGCCGTCCGCCTCACCCGCGTCGAGGACGCGGACGACGTTCGGGTGGTTCATCTGCGCCGACACGAGGACGTTGTCGCGGTGGAACCGCTCCCGCATCGCCGGGTTCCCGGCGAAGGCCTCGTGCATCAACTTGAGCGCCACCTCGCACTTCACCGTCGGGTGGACCGCCAGGTACACCGTCGCCATCCCGCCGCGGCCGAGCTCTCGCACGATCTTGTACTGCCCGACGAAGGGCGGGGGCAGGGCCGGGTCGTCCTGGGACGCGACGTAAGACCGCACAACCTCGTCCACCGAGTTGGACGCAAGCGAGTCCAGGGACGCGGCGCACGAGTCGCACTCGCCGAGGTGCAGATCGATCTCGAGCCGGGCCGCGTCCGACCCCAGCCCGACGACGTAGTCCTTCAGCTGCTCTCGCGGGGGGTGCGAAACCGTTGGGGACATCGAATCTCCTCCGACGAAAGGGAACGTGAGGGGGCGGGCCGGCGCGCCCCGGACGGGACGCACCGCGACGCCGGATTCCAACGCGGACGATGATCAATCAAGCGGGACCAAACCTTCGAGCTGAGACCGGAGAACTTTCCGGCAGCGACTGATGAGCTGCCAGTACGCTGCCGGCGTGAGGTGGAACCGAGCGCGGAGTGCAGCGGGGGACGACTCCCCCTCGACGAGGAGTTTGAACACCTGAAAATCCCGCAACGAGACTGCGCGCTCGAGCACCGCCCAGGCCCGTAGCACAACAAACTCATCGTGGTCGCGGTCCCACAACCGGACGAGCTGGCTGTCCTCCGCCATCAGCTCCGCGACCAGCGGGCGGTGCCGCCTGGCGAAGAACGACTTTTTGCGGAAGTAGCCGTGAACACGGTGCGCCAGAATTACACGGACCCAGGCACGGAACGGCCGGGGCGGGTCGAGGGCGAAGAACGCCGGCAGGCTCTTCGCGATCTCGAACAGCACGTCCTGGACGAGGTCATCGACGTCGTGGGCGGGCACGCACCACCGCCCGAGCCACCCGCGGAGGAGACGCTCGTAAAGCACCATGAGGTGATTCTTCGACACCACGGTGAGCGGGTTCGCGCGGATGTAGTCGAGGAGGACGACCGACGGCGATGCCGGGTCGAACACCTCGGCGGACGGACCCCGGGGCGAGACCACAGTGGTAGCAGACATGCGACTCCCCCCGGAAGAGGTGGTAAGGGTCGGCATTACTGCTTCAATAGGGTTCGACGGCGACCCTCCTGACATCTGATTCCGTGTTTTTGTCGGAAATAGTTTTCCGGATGCTTCAGCAACCCGGGTCAGAAACTCGACCTCCGTCCAGGGCCAGACCGCATCCCCGCCGGGCCGGAATTCGGCGGCCCGTTCTTGATCGGCCGGGTCCGGGATCCACGTCGCGATCAGCGCGAGCAACTGGCCGGAGCGGACGGCGCGCGCGAGCTGGAGCTGCTTCGCGGAGCCGGGGCCGGTTCGGAAGTGGACTTCGTCGTACATCCAGTGCCGGAGGAAGCGAAGTTCCTCAGGGGACGGTTTCGTCGGGTGGTGCATTTTGCGAATACGTGTAATCGGTAAACGGCTCGCGGTCTCCGGGCCGCCCCAGCCCGCGGTGGGTATACCATGCGCACAGAGTCATCTGCGAACACTCGTCGTGTTCGCGCTTCATTTCCAACAGCTCGCGCGAGTACCGCACCACCGGCCAGCCGGACGACGGCTCGGTGGGGTTGCCTTCGGCGTCGAAGCCGATTAACCCGTTACAGAACGGGCACGCGATGGCGGCGCCGGGGCGACAGGTGAACAGGAGGCGGTACTCGGGGCCACGCTGTCGCACCACCGGGATGCACTCCAGGAGGGCGTCTTCGATGCGCTCGCCGCAGCGGGGGCAGGCGATGAACCAGGGAGGCAATAGAGTCGCTGCACATTAACCGGTTGAGCTCATAGGGTGTGGGGATGACCCACACCGACCGCCTCCGCAAGTCGGCCGACGCCTTCCGCCGACTCACCGGGATCACCCCGGCCGCGTTCGACCG